>JAHELX010000088.1 GCA_024643945.1 Anaerolineales bacterium | reverse complement strand
ACGTTTCAATCTCGCGGTCGAGATTCTTCTTTTGGTAACCTGGGCCGTCTTGGTTGCGCCCGACGGGACCGTTCAAGCGGCCTTAGCCAAGATAGAGAATTCAGTTGACACTTTTAGTACCTGCCGTTTGAGAGTTGAGTAAGAGATGATCTGTGTTGGCGTCTGGTAACCAAGGTAGTTTAAGTAGTTGCCCTTGAGTTCGAGGCCAGCTCGGGCGAGCGGAGCCAAGACTTGACCATCCTGGTAGCGTTGCGGCTTCAAGTTATAGTAGAGTAAGAAGAGAGCGAAGAAAGCTTGCACTCCCTCTTGAGTTGAGAAAGCTTTGAAGACGGTCACGAAGCGCCGCAGAAGGCTGAACGCGCTTTCGGCCGCGTTGCTCGTCCAGGCTAAGCCGGGATGGTCAAAGTGAGCCAGGAGTCTGGGCCGGTGGCGAGCGATAAACTTGGTCACCGCGCGGACGAAGGGCTGATAGTCGGTCGGTAGTTGGGCTAAGTGAGCCAAGGTCTGATCCAGGGCTGCTTCGGCGGCTGGGCGAGAAGACTGGCGTAAGGCACGGATCAGTTGCCGCAGCAGGATGAAGGCATATTTCAACATGCGGCGTTGAAAGCGATAGACTTGCTGGGCAGCCTGGTACTCGGACTGAGCCGCATCATCTTCTGGCTGGTCGAGCCAAGCCTGGCGGGCAGCTTGATAGCGCTGTGTGGCCCGACGATAGGGACCCAAGGCTTTGGCCCGCAGCTTGAAGAGATGACGCATAGCGTGGACGGTGCAATCTTGCAGGACCAAGGGCCGACGCCAGCGACGGGCCAAAGCCCGGACCAGGACCGGATAGGGCCGGGCCAAGTCAGCCACTAGCCCCTGCAGGCTATGGCGCAACTGGGGTAGGGCCCTGAGCACTTCTTGCCAGGTTGTGGCCTGGCGGTCAGGAGCACGCTGCAAGGTGAGCGCCAGCCGGGTGCCCAAATCGACCACCAGCAAGCCATAGATCCGGCAGCCGGCTTCTTTGAGATAGACTTCATCAATGGTTGCCCAAGTCACCTGCACCTGAGCCAAGAGGTCAGCCAACAGCGTCTGAGCCTGCTGTCCCGCCCGTCGCACCTGGGTTTCAATCTCGGCTAAGGGCACGTGGACCCCGAACAGATAGTGGAGGCATTCCTGGATACCGCGATAAGAAACCTTGCCCGACATGCGCAGGACAAGGATCGCCCGCTCGACCAGGCGCAGCAACTCCAGCCTTAGGGCGGCTACCTCTGCCTGTAATTGGCGGTTGGCAAAGCGCAAGCGGTCTGTGTCCCATTGCAATTGCATCAGCTTGCCTTTCAACCGGGTGACCTCGGCCGCCTCCTGAGAGGCTGGCTTGGGTCCGGGGTCCGCCGGCAGACAAGCCATCCCCAGCACCGCGATGGCGAACCGGCCCCACGTGTAGAGGGCCTGCCGGGAAACGCCAAGTTGGCGTGCCAACTCGCTGACATTCAGCTGAAAGTCTGGATCCAGCAGGTGCAACAGCATCTTGGCCGCAGCGATGACCTTCGCCCGCAGGGAAATCACCGTCGGGTCCTTGCCTTCTAGCCGCAAGGCATCTAAGATGTCCATGGGTTTGAGTAGCCTCCTTGTGGATATGGTCTACAACCTCTATCCTACACGATGTGGCTACTCAAACCAATTTCTCTCAGTCACTGTCAACTAAATTCGCTATTCTTATGTTAAAACTACCTGACCGTATGAACGGTCCCTGTTTTGTTAATAAACATGTAATGTTTTGGAAAGACTTTCGTAACCTGCGGAATGTAAATTGGGATCGTGGTTTGCGGGCGCCGCGAGCCAAACTCCAGAGAACCGGAAGGAGGTGGTCCCAGGACAGGTACGAAAGGTACGAAGCTCCGCATCCCCGATCTGGAAAACTTACCTATTATAAAGTCTGAAAGGAGACAAACACATGTTGCGCAAGATAACATTGATCGTGTCGGTATTGGCTCTCAGCCTGACGGTGGTGGGCACTGCTTCCGCCAATCCAGGCAAGCCGAACTTTACGCCACAAATATGGGGCGATGGTCAACTTTGGGGGACCAAGGGCGCGGCAACCCTGCCGGCACCCAACGATCACAACCTCCAGTCCTTCGACAAGCTCTTCGTCATCACCAACAGCAACAACCCCGAGGGGCAGCTCCCGGTAGCCGAGGCGGCGCCTGGCAACCCGAATTACAATGGTGGGCGCTGGTTCACCCACACCGTGACGTGGACGCAGGCTGGCTTCGATGCTCACGGCACTGTGCCGGTGCTGAAGTCCTACGCCGATATTATGCTCCATTACAATCTGGGGCACCTCACCATCACGCCAGGTTCGCCTGAGGGTGGGCCTCTGCCCTACTTCGAATGCCCCCTGCTGCCTGTGAAGTAGGCTTCCAGCATCCCCTCTAGTTATAGAGCCGCTCCTTTGTAAGGAACGGCTCTATAATTCTAAAATAAGGAGGATCTGCTATGTTCTATTCAAACCGGGATTCTGCAATATATTGAATACAGGAGGCTCGCACAAGATCAACGCTTATTGGTAGCACACCGACCCAGGCGCACGCTTAACCGATCCCCAACAAGTTCAGCCCGCTCGGGAGACTACCTTTGCCGGCGCTCAGACCGAAACTAACTTTGTGGTCTTTCGCCCCGAGTGGCTGCCCCCTGACTGTAGCATATCCCAGGTGACTCTGCGACCCGAACAGCCCCCCGGACGGCCAGGGGGTATCGATGCCAGGCAGATCGGGCAAACGCCCTGGAGTGAGGGCAATCCCTGCAGCGTGCGCGCCGTGGTGACCGGTGCCCAACGCCGCCTCAGACTCAAGCAATTTCTGTATGCTTGGGCGCCACCGGCAGCCAGTACTTCCGCCCTGTGGAAGAGCCCACAACTGACGCCAGTAATGTGTCAGGACGCCATCGCCTGGTTGGGTACGGATTACATGGGACGAGCAGGGGCGTGTGTGCAACGCATGCGGACGGAGATCGAAGTTTCAGAAGAAGATGGGGTTCGATATGCGGTCTGGGCCAGCACTTCTCAGTTTTTGAGCGCCGACCAGTTCAAAGATGTGATTGAGGGGCTGCGAACACCATAGCTGCTTTTTAAGTCGCGATGGGCAGGCTGAAGGTGAAAGTACTGCCCTGGCCCGGGCCAGGACTCTCGGCCCAGATGCGGCCACCGTGGGCCTCGACCAGGTGTTTGGCAATCGTCAACCCGATCCCGCTGCCACCCCCCACCCGCGAGCGCGACTTATCCACCCGATAAAAGCGGGTGAAGAGGAGCGACAGGTGTTCGGCAGGGATGCCGATGCCGGTGTCTATCACCGAGGTTTGGATCTCAGCCCCCTGGCGATGGGCAATAATCCGCACCTGCCCCCCAGTGGGGGTATATTGCAGCGCGTTGCCCACCAGGTTGAGCAGCACCTGGCCGATCCGATCCTCGTCGGCCTGCACCGGGGGCAGGTCGGCGGGCACGTCGCTTTCCAGTGCCACCCCCTTGTCCTCAAACTGGTGGCCCAGGCGGGCGATCGTGGCTTCCACCAGGGTTGAGACTGACATCACTCGGCGGTCCAGTTCAAAGGCACCGGCTTCGACCTGGCTGAGTTCCTGTAAATCATAAACCAGACGCTGCAAGCGGTCGGCCTCCCGGTAGATTTGCTGGAAAGTTGAGGTCTCAGCCGGCAGCACGCCGTCAATCAGGCCTTCCATCCAACCCTTGATGTTGGCCAGTGGCGTGCGCAGCTCGTGGGCCACGTTGCCGATGAGCTCGCGGCGCGTGGCCTCAGTCTGCTCCAATTGGGATGCCATCTGGTTGAAGCTGACGGCCAGCCGGCCTAATTCGTCCAGCTCGTCCCAACTGAGATCACCAGGCACATCGACTCGCTCGTGGTATTGCCCCTCGGCGATGCGCTCGCTGGCGACCATCATCTCCCGTACCGGCATGACGATCTGCCGGCTGACAAACAGGCTGACGATCACCGCTGCCAGCAAGGCGGCCAGGGCTGCCAACGTCATGGCTTCCTCCACGGCAGCCCGGAAATTGGCGAAGAGATTCGTTTTCAATTCTGGCGAGAGGTTGCCCATTGCCGCTGCCATTGCAGCCAGATGCCGCTCGAAGGCGCCGGGGACTATGAACTCGGCCGCCGAAGCCAGAACGATGATGCCCACCAGGATGACGATCAGGTACGACAGGAATAACTTCAAGCCCATACGGCGGCGTAGACGTCTAATCATGCTCACACTGCCTCGTCTTCAAAACGATACCCCACCCCACGCACGGTGGCGATGAAGCGGTCATCGCCCAGTTTTTGCCGGATGTGACCGATGTGAACGTCCACCACCCGCTCCTCGCCGTAAAAGTCGTAGCCCCACACCTTTTGCAGGAGCTGTTCGCGGCTCAGCACCAGCCCCTGGTGTTCGGCCAGGGTTTTGAGCAGGTCAAACTCCATAGTGGTGAGTTCCACCGGCTCATCGTTCACCCATACCTGGCGGCTGCCGGTGTCAAGGCGGATGTGGCGAAAGGCCAGCGTGGTGGTCTCGGCCGCGCTGACTCCCAGGTGGAGGCGGCGTAAGGCAGCTTTGACGCGCGCCACCAGTTCGCGCGGGCTGAAAGGCTTGGTCAGGTAGTCGTCGGCGCCCACCGACAGGCCGATGACCTTGTCGGCCTCCTCCGATTTGGCGGTGAGCATGATCACGTACACGTCTGATTCACGGCGCAACCGGGTGAGCAGCTCGATGCCGTCCATGCCGGGCATCATCACGTCCAGAACGATCAAGTCCGGTTTGAAGCTGCGGGCTGCCTTCAAGCCAGAGGGGCCGTCCATCGCCGTGTAAACATCGTAGCCTTCCTTACGCAAATAAGCCGTCACCAGGTCAATGAGGCTCTGTTCGTCGTCAATCACCAGAATCTTTGCGCTCGACATCGCAGTCCTCCCCAGTTGGCCGGAATAGATATAACTACTCGGCTACCCTTGCGAAGGTTTCAAACCTTCGCAAGGGTTAATGGTACACCGGTATTAGCCTGGCTGTCAAGCAACGTCAGGCGAACCCTCCCGGAGCGAAGCCCCCCCACGGGGCAGGTTTTGACTGAACAAGCTGCGATTTTCGGCAGCAACCTGCCCCGTGGGGGGGCTTCGCTCCGGGAGGGTATGTCGCCCCCAAAAGCAATCCCCCGGAGCATTGGTTGCTCCGGGGGATTGCTTTTCGATTATTCCAGGCTGCTCAGCCACTTAAATTCAGGTCACCTGCTGCAGCCGTGTCGCGCCTGTTGGGCTACCGCATCCAGGTTTGGATCCTCTACCGGTTATGAGTGCGATTCACCTGGACGCTGTACCATTTGCTGGCCACCAGCCCCATGTTCGTGAAAAATCAGTCCAGGACTCCAGGGCGTGCCTAATTCGGACAGCACCCAGCGGTCCAGACCCCACCAGCCGGCCGTCTTCCAGGCCAGGATCAAGAAGACAGCAATTATCAGCAGGATGGGGTTGGTGCTCACGGCACCTGCCAGCAAGTAGTTCATGTTCATGAAACTACCGAAGAAGGCCGCAATGCCGGTGAAAATCCCCAGGATCAGGGCGAGGCCAACCAGGAACTCGCCCCAGCTTATGACGTAGCTCCAGGTGTGGGCATTGGGCAGCACCACATTACTTAAGAACGAGGCGTACCAACTTTGCACGTTCGGGTGTGCACCATTGGTCTGGCTCAAGGCACCATTGACGAAACCACTCATGGCTGTACCGGCCTTGCTCCCGGTCCATACCGGGTCGTGCAGCTTCTCCCAGCCAGCGCTTATCCACTCATATCCGGCGTAAAGGCGCACGATGAGCCAGATCCAGGCCCAACGCGGCTCGCCAAACAGGGCTCGCGCCACTGGGGGATCCTCAAGCCTCCGAATAGTACCTTTTGGCGTCTGCAAATCTGTCGTTGAAGTCATGATTATCCTCCTTATTACGTAATAACCTCTTTCCTTTCCTCGTTTACTCTTATCTTCATTTACACTCTTATCTTAACAAACTTGTTTAAAGCTTCTTTGAAGCGATTTTAAAGATTTGGTAAAGAAAGTCCATAATATCTTCTATGTCCATAATGTCCTTTATTTGGTCAGCAACTCGTAACCGGCCGTCTCCCAGGCGTTCATACCTCCTTCGACGTTGAAGACGTTGCTGTAGCCCAGCTCTACCAGCGTTTGGGCTGCTTGCGCGCTCATATTGCCGCTGCGGCAATAGAGCACGATCTTGGCGTCCTTATCGGTAGGTAATTGGCCGGTGTGACCTTGAATCTCGTTGAAGGGGATAAAGGCATCCGTCTGAGGGATTTCGCCCTCGTAGGGGATGTGGACGTTGATGAGGGGGAAATCCTTGTTGCCGGAGGACAGTATGCGATTCAACTCTTGCACGGAGATGTTGGTGTAGGAAGAGGCGGGCTGAGCGGAAGTTTCCGTCCCACTCGAAGATGCAGGTTGGCAGGCCACTAATGCCCAACCTACCAGTAATCCGATTAGGGTGAGCACGACCAGACGTTTCATCTCGAATACCTCCAAAATTGTTGTGGTCACTCTCGTCTATACGCAAGCCTTGATCAAAAACAACGTTTCTCTGAGGGCCAGGTCACTCTTACCACAATGCTTGAGTATACTTGATGCTGTATGGACTTAACAGCGCTAGTTGACCTGCTCGCCTATGGGCAAAATGGCTTGTTTTCCCTCCCTGGCGAATAGGCCATTTTGCCTGCCTCATGACAGGCCAGTTGGCCCTGTTAGATCATAGTCGACCAGATTATACTGCTCGTGAGGTCTCTACGGCAGGGGCCTCTGAATTTGTGTTGCCTGGGGTTATTTTCCTTTTAGAGTGTGTCTGAGAAAAGTCGTGTGGGGCAGCCTTTCCAGGCTGCCCTGGCGGGCTAGCCCATAGGTCCCCTCTGGGGAAAAGCCCGCCACACGACTCTTCAGATGGCTTGTTAGGGTAAACCGCTGGAGAAGATGACATGGCAGAAAAAGCAGCCATTAGTCGTACAAACGAAGCTGTTACCTTCATTGACCGCTTGTTTCTGTGTCTGAGCCGGCATTGGTTGCTGGCCGCCTGCCTGGTTTTGGGCTTGTGGGTACTTCTGCCCTGGCTGGCCCCGCTGCTGATGGCAGCCGGGCTGGAGGGTGAGGCGCGGCTCATCTACACTCTTTACAGCTTTCAATGCCACCAATTGCCCCAGCGCTCCTATTTCCTCTTTGGTCCCCGACTCATGGTCCCGATAGCCGACATTCATGCCGCCTGGCCCTACACCGACTATTTTCAGTTGCGACGGTTCATCGGCAACCCGGAGATGGGGTACAAGGTAGCCTGGTCGGACCGCATGGTCTCTTTCTACACACCCCTTTTCATTGGCGGGTTGCTGTTTGCCCTGGCTCGTTGGTGGTCCCGGGTGCGGAGAGCAGCCGGAGCTCTTCCGACCCCCTGGCGATCGCTTGCCGTCCGCTGGTGGCTGCTGGCACTGGTGCCTATCTTCGTAGATGGTTTCACGCATATGATCAACGACGCCACTGGCCTCGGCTTCCGCGACACCAACGCCTGGCTGGCAGGGCTGACCGGCAACGTCTTCGCGCCCACGTTCTACGTTGGTGACGCCATTGGCTCCTTCAATTGGTGGATGCGTCTACTCACCGGCCTGCTGGCTGGCTTTGCCTCTGTCTGGTTGGTCTATCCGTACCTGGGGGAAGCTTTCAGCGAGATTCGCGAGGCGTTGGAGATTCGTTTGCAAAGGCAAACGCCCATAGGAGATCCACCAGAGTCCACGTCTCTTCCGGGGTAAGGAGGGTACCAAAATTCGGCATGTCGGTGCCCATACCGCCGCGCCGAATCTTGGCATATAGCACATCACTCCGCGCTGCAAACATGCGCGCCGGGTCGGTAAACGCAGCCGTTTCCTTGGCCGTCAAATGCGCGGCCGGCCCGTCGCCCCCACCGCTCTGGCCATGGCAGGCCGCGCAGTTTTTGGCGTAAAGGGTCGTTGCCGCAGCACGTTGCTCTGGCGAGAGGTCACTCAGCCACAGATAGGCGATGGCGTCGGCCAGCCTGTCTTCCCCGGTGGCCGGATTGGCGGCAGCCAATATCGTCAGCCCCTGGGCGGGGCTATGGGAGCGGCGCCAGGCCGCCGTCTGCAACTCGGGCGGGATGAACAACTCGCCGGCAATGGCCTCGCCTCGCTCTGCCGAAGGAGGCACGTCCCGCATAGATTCGAGTGAGTCGTCATGACTGGCCTGGGGCGCATCAATGTCTACCCCTTCGGCCAGCAAGGCTGCGATGACCGGATCGTTTTGTGGCGAGGGCAGGCCGTCGGGGTCTGCCGGATCGCCCACCTGGATGATACCCCGCATGCGCCAGTGGTTGGGACTGCACCAGCTATTGCAGTAGAAGGTATATGTCCCGGGCCGGTCAAAGGTGAGCGTCACCTCTTTCACCTGGCCCGGGTCTACGTATCCCAGGTCTACGCCCAAACCAGGTCCGATGGCGATGCCGTGCGCCACGTCCAGGGAGGCGAAGCGCAAGGTGACCGGCTGGCCGACCTCCACCTGGATGGAATCCGGCTGAAAGCCGCCGGCTTCGGGCGCGGCAGCGCTGATGTCAATGATGCGGGTTGGCGCCATAGCCGGCCGCAGCCATTTCTGGTATCCCAGGCTTGCCATTGGCAGTCCCACCAGAATCGACAGAACGATGGCGATGGCCAAGATTTCACGTCGCTTCATAGCACATCTCTTATGTCCCGATCAACCCAAATACAAGCCTAGAAATCCCAACGTCACTATAGCCAGGAAGCCGGCAATGGGTAGCGTGGCTGACAGGGCAAGATGATGGTCACGGCTGTGTTGGCGAGCGATGCGATAGGCGATGTCCAGGGCAAAAACTAACCCGATGATTAGCGTGCCGACCTGCAAAAAAGTGATAAACGCCGGCCAGAGAGGAGTCCAGGGGACTTCCGCCGTGCCGAACAGATTCCAGCCCCAGCCAAAGGGATCGGACAGCACCACCAGGGCATAGCTGCCGTTGACCAGCACAAAGCCAAAGCTGAAGGCAACCCATGCGGCGAGTCCCAGGGGCACCAGGGTATAGGCGTAATCGACGAACAGTTTTCTCATAGGGGCTTGCTGCCCCGCCAGTCGCCGTGCGCACGCCGTAGTCAGCCAAAAGAGACCAGGCAGCAGCAGCAGGTTGATCGCCAGAAAGCCGGCAGCGTATAGCCCCCAGTGGGGGAGCGTGTCCATATTGGCCCAGCTTTTGATCCAGCCCCACGGTCCCAGCAACACGGCTGAATACAGCAGGGCGCAACCGAGCATAATAAAGGCCTTGTACGCTTCATCCATGCGGCGCTCTTTGGCCACCAGGAGATCGGCGCCAAAGGGACGTAGATTAAGGGCGATGTTATCTTTGGGGCAGGCCTTGAGGCATTCGGTACATAGGCCACAGTAGGTGTTGCGCGCTAGTCTGCCGGGGAAGACCATCCACGGACAGCCATAGCTGGTTTCGGTTCCGATGAGGCAGTCTTTGCGGGTGTGTTCTCGGCAAACCTGGGTGTCTCTTACCCGCAGTTCCAGCGGGGCCAATAAAGAATAGAGCCCAATGAACCCCCCCACCGGGCATACGTAGCGGCAAAAGACGCGGTTTTCGTACAGCAGGCTGAACATCACGCCGGCCAACACAAAGCCTAGCAGCAGCCAGGCGCTGACGCCGGGCCGGGTGAGGATGATCGCGCTGAATAAAGCCACTCCCAAAAAGCCGAAGTTTTGCAGCCAGATGTTCTTTAAACGTCGGGGCCAGCGCCAACGGAGCGTCCGGGGGCGACCCGGGACCCGGCTGATGATGCCCCGCCGCTGCAGCCACTCCCCTGGTGCCGGAATGGGGCACATAGCACACCACAGGCGTCCAAAGAAGGGCACCAACACGATGATCAGCAGCGCCCACCAGACGATCCATATGAAGATCATGCCGAAATTGCGGCTGCCAACCGGCGTGCCGAAGAGGCCGGTCAGCAGGGCCAGGGTGAAGAAGAAGAGGGTAGCCAGCATCAATGTCGGCTGGACAACCCGTGATTTAAGGATGGTTTTGAGAAGTGGCAGGCGTGCCAGCAGATTGATGCGCTGCTCGACCATATTGCTTATGGCACCCAATTCGACAGGATGGTCAGTTCCTTTTCCGGCTCTACAGGATCATTCGTGCGTAAATGGACGCGAAACTCGTGCTGCCCTTCCATACCCTCGTGCATCATAAAGCTCAGGACCACGTTGGCTTCTTTACCCGGGTTGATGGTCGTCGAACTGACGACAGCATTAGGCGGTCAACAACCCTGTACCAACTCGACCTGGGGCTCGCCCAGGATTTTTAGTGGCTGGTCGCCCACATTCTGCACACGGAAAACAGTCTCGACGGATGAGTTAACTTTGACATCCCCGTAGTCTACCACTTCTTGCGAAACTGCTACACGCGGCGCGCCCGTCACTTGCGGCGCTACGCTGGGCTGACTGCTTCTTGGCCAGAGCAGTATCGCCCCGCCCGTCACCAGCAGCGCCGCTGCCAATGTGGCCAGCAGCAACCATCCTCGTTGTTTGAGGGGGGAAGCCGTATGTCGTGGTTTTGGGCTTCGTCTTTTCGGTTTACTCATAGAGAGCCTCCATTGTCACTGAATGTCTATTACCAGATCGCCATAGATAGGCCAACATGCCGGCCAGAGCGGTCAGCGTCAGTCCTCCTGCTCGCCAGAAGGCGAGGTTGGGTCCCACCACCAATTCGCCGATCATAAAGGGATGTAATGGCCCGCAGCTCACCGAGCAGCGATAACGAAACTTGCCCGGACGGTCGGCCACGAATTCGATCTGTTGGGCTATCCCTGGCTCTACCCGCGTCTTCAGGCCATAGCCATCCAGATAAAAGCCGTGCACCACGTCCGAGGCGGTGAGGGTGATGACTACCCGGTCCCCTCGATTGACGCGCACCCGGCCCGGTGTAAACTGATACTGGGTGGCATCAATCGGGATATGGCGGACCGCTGGGGCCAGGGACGCCGGTGCAGGGATCAACAGCAGCCCTAGCGCCAGCAAGATAAAGGGAATCAGGAGGAAGCTTGGGGATAATCGGTGCATCAGCCTCAATCCGATGGCAGGGGCGTGTTGGTAGAGGGGCCAAAGGGGCTGTATTGAGCGTCAACATAAGCCCGAATCTGCTGCGATGATTGCCCTTCGTTCATCAGGCGCATCACGTCCTGGGTGATGTCTACGCATATGCCACAGCCAGCGGCGTGATTGTCGAAGCTGATCTGACCATCAGCACCAACCTCGCTGATGTAGCAACTCAGGTTGCTGGTATGGCCCATGGCTCCGCACCCACAGTAGCAGGGATATTTGGCCAACTCATCCGGGTTGGCGATGGCGAAGCGATAGGCGTCGCGCACCGCCGGGGGCTCGTTTCGCACAAATTCCGGCAGGGCCGAGGATGGAGCCAGTTCATAAGCCTGTGCCTTGGTCGTGCCACAGGCAGCCAGCAGCAGGCCTGTGATGGCCAGTAACAGTCCGGGCCAAAACAATCGCATACCCAATGCCTCCTCAAGAAATTATTACCTCACCAGTATAACAGAGATCACGGCTGGTAGGACGCGCTGGATGGCGTGTCTTATACCCCGCCATTTGGCGCATTCGAATCGTGACAAATAACAGCGGTCGCTCGTTGGATGAATGTGGGTGGATTATGTCGGGCTGTCCAGGGCGGGACGAGGACAGGGATGGTCAGGCGGACCATCCCCTGTCCTGAGAAACACGAGATGCTAGACCTTAGTGATGACCATGGCTCTCATGGCTATGGTGACCTGCCCCAGTTTCACCCAAATACTTCTCCGGCTCCTTCTCAAAAGCCGCCTTGCAGCCGGGAGAGCAGAAGTAATAGGTCTCTCCCCGGTACTCGACAGTCCCTGCTGCCCGGGCCGGATCAACCTCCATACCACACACTGGATCCTTTGCCATTTGGAATACCCTCCTTAACTTATTGAATGATTGGTAGGCGACTATGCGCCTTCGTCCACCGGCTGTACCTCAAGACGTAGTCCTCTCAGCCCCACAATACACACTCGCTGACCCGGCGTCAGGCCGTCACGTTCCGCGATGAACCAGTGCTCACCCCTTACCGTGAGACTGCCATCTGGCCTCACTTCAGTCACTCGTCCCACAAGACCCTCGCTTCCGGTGACCACCGGCCTGTGCATGCTTTGCACAATTTTGGCGTACAGCAAGAGCGAAAAGGCGACGATGATCAGGTACAATGGCAGGGCTATCGGCCAGGGCAAGATCAGAAACAACCCCAGCCCGAAGACGGGCGACATCAACAATAGGTGACACCACATAGTATAACAAGCGCCTCCTTTATGTCAGATCACTCTGATTATGCCTCAGGAGTCATTGCCCCATCCACCGCTGCTATGTCGGTGCGGGATGGGTTCGCCAGTCCTAGCAGGATGTCCAGTAGCTCTGATCCCAAAGCTTCGTAAGCTGAGTATGCCCTGTCCGGTAATTTGGGGCTCTTGAGTAAGCTAAGCCATACCTGCTGATCCCGGCCGTGGATGGTGATGGTGCGATACACGCTGCTTTTCCCTCTCCGGGCGTAGGCCAGGAGCACCGCGTACTGGCAGGTGCAACGTTCCGTGCCGTGATGGGGGCATTGACAATCCACCTGGTTGGCGCGGGCCAATTGCAGGTCGAAAGTGATCATAACCCGCAGTCCCCGGCGTTGCAGGACCTCTAGCAGTTCCGGGATTACCTGCTCGCTGGGACGGTCCACGCGCAATGTGTGATCCATGGCCGGCTTCCCTTTCATCGGCACGAATTCTCTATCTCCACTCAGTATAATCCTCTGCGCTTCCTGGCGACAGCGCCATTTTGCCCGCTGGGGCATAGGCAAAATGGCGCGTAGCCGTTGAGGCTCATGACCGGGGTCTGAGATCATCGAAAAATTACACAGCGTTCACAATCCGTTCACAAAATCTTGCTATCCTGTTGGCAGAAAGTTCAAAAACACCACAGGAATGGAGGTTTTTCTTTACGATGAATACCAGTTTGAGGTCGATTGCGCTGATCACCGCTGCCGTTCTGGTCGGCATCCTGTTGGTTACCTTGCTGGCCGGCACCGCCCTGGCCCAGGGGCCATGGGGATCACAAGGCGGCTTTGGTTGGAGCGGCCATGGTCCTGGCATGACACTTGCGCCTGCGCGCAGTGCAGGTGTGGGCGGTTATGGATATGGCCTTGCCCCCACCACTGGCATTAGCGGCACCCTGCCCTATGGCCCTGGTGCCTGCGCCGGCATGGGGGGGTGGGGTTACACTCCACCTGTCGATGGCAATCGTCTAACCCTCGATCAGGCTGGCGAGGCAGTCGAGCAGTATCTGGCAGCCAATGGCAACCCTGATCTGGTCGTGGCCGAGGTAATGGAGTTCACCCAAAACTTCTATGCCGAGGTAGAAGAGCAAAGCACGGGGATTCACGCCTTCGAACTTCTCATCGACCCCTACACCGGTGCCGTCTACCCGGAGCCTGGCCCCAACATGATGTGGAACACGAAGTACGGCCACATGAGTGGCATGGGGGGCTATGGCTTCCGGCAGCCAGCGACCGACATGCCCGTAAGCCCCCAACAGGCCCGCGAATATGCCCAGGCGTATCTGGACAGTTACCTGCCGGGAACGACCGTCGCCGACGAGGCCGATCCCTTCTATGGTTACTACACCCTGCACACCCTGCAAGATGGCCAGGTAACGGGAATGTTGAGCGTGAATGGCTTCAACGGCCAGGTCTGGTATCATAGCTGGCACGGTGACTTCATTGGGATGACTGGCGGACACGAAGGATAGATGCATCGGGTCAATTCGAGCCGTTACGGTTCCTCGGCGGCTCATCGCTGGCTTGAATTGCTCCCCCTCAAGCAATCAAGGGACCACCCGGGCTTTCACCAAGGGCAGACCTGACAGGTTTTCGAAAACCTGCCAGGTCTGTGTCCCCAAGCCAGGATGGTTCATTTACTTTTGGCGCAGGTCGTGGTATCCTTGATGTCTACTCGA
>JAHELX010000673.1 GCA_024643945.1 Anaerolineales bacterium | reverse complement strand
CTCGAGAGCCGGCGCCAGGGGAAGCTGCCGATCTACGTGGGTGGCTGGTTGGAGGACTATCACGACCCGCACAACTGGGCACACCCCTTCTTGCACTCGCAGGGCGCCTATGGCCGTATCGTGAACATGCCGGAGGACAAAGCGGCTGAATTCGACGCGCTGATCGTGAAGGGTGCCACCCTGACCACGCCTGAGGAACGCCGCCCTGTCTATGAGGAGCTTCAACTCAAGGCCCAGGAGGAGGCGGTCAATATCTGGATGTACCAGCAGCTCGATCGCTGGCACTTCCAAACCTGGATCAAGGGCTACTACAACAACCCGGCTTACACTCAGCCACCTTACACCTGGATCTATGCACTGTCTAAAGAGAAGCCTTAAGATCACGTTCCTGCATACGTAGCAAGCTAGAAACAGGGGGCCGGAGCCAGGTCCGGCTCCCTGTCACTAAAAGCTCTAAACTCGTCTGTCGTTCGACTTGCCTGGACGTGTCTGTATCCCTGGAGTTGCAGCCACCTGCTTGGCCTGGTTCTTATGGCAAAGCCTGGGCGCGCCGGTAAGCCAGGACGAATGTTCACGTCATTACAACAGCTAGTGCCCTGTCAAGGCTGAATTGACGAGTAATCTTGCATCCCATGGCGGCTGTTTCTATTCTGCAAATCATGCTTGATGGGGTACTAGTACCCCATCACAGGGATTCTGATATGATACAGATTACGCCCATGAGGCCGAATCTAACTTATCAAAATCACTTTGATGGGGCACTAGCCTGACCTATGGTATAATAACTGATCTCTTTCGCAAACTGTATTTAGATGCCGGAGCTTGCGCAGCGAACCGGGAGCTTGGAGGAGGCTAATACTTATGCTTGCATATATCATCCGCCGGTTGTTAATCTTGCCCATCTTGATCATCGGCGTAACCATGATCATCTTTGTGATGCTCTCTCTGCTCACCCCTTACGAGCGGGCCGCGTTGTACGTTCAAGACATCCCCAAGCGCCAGGGGGCCATCGAAGGCATCATCGAAAAATACGGGCTTAACGACCCGATCCCCGTCCAGTATTGGCATTGGATGGTGGGGCGCAAAGACGAGGAAACGGGCGAGATCAAGGGAGGGGTTCTGCGGGGAGACCTGGGCTTCTCGAAGGTGGGTAAGAGTTCGGTTAGTGAGGTCATTGGCCGGCGTCTGCCCGCTACTGCCGAGTTGGCCTTGTGGTCTGCCATCCCCATGATCGGTATCGGCATCTGGCTGGGTGTGCTCTCGGCCATCCATCACAACAAGCTTGCCGACCAGATCTTGCGCGTGTTCAGCATCGTCGGCTGGTCTATCCCCACCTTCGTCTTTGGGCTGCTGGTGCTGATGATCTTTTACGCCCAGTTGGGCTGGTTCCCCCCCGCTCGACTGTCGGATTGGGCGTCGCAGATCGTCCAGTCTGACGCTTTCACCCGTTACACGCAGATGAACACCCTGGACGCCTTGCTCAATCTGCGCTTTGACGTTTTCCTGGATGCCCTCAAGCACCTGATCCTGCCCATCACGACCCTGGCCTATCTGAACTGGGCCTATATGCTGCGCGTGACGCGCTCATCTATGCTGGATACGCTGCGCCAGGATTACATGACCACGGCTCGGTCCAAGGGGTTGACCGAGCGGGTGGCGATCTGGCGGCACGCGGTGCCCAATGCCCTGATCCCGGTCATCACGGTGGGGGGTCTGATCTTGATCGGCCTGCTGAACGGGGTGGTGATCACCGAGACGGTCTTCAACTATCCCGGGATGGGCTCTTTCCTGGCTGAGGCGGCGCTCTCCCTGGATGTGGTTTCGGTGCTGGGGGTCACCCTTTTCAGCAGCATCATCCTGGTGGGCGGCAACCTGGTGGTAGACGTGCTTTACGGGTTCGTCGATCCCCGCATCCGTTTGCAATAGCGGCCCAGGCAAACTGTCAGAATCTTTTGAGGTGATGGATTGCGATGAAAAAAGTGCTCAAGAGGCTAATGACCAACCCGACTTCCCTGGCTGGCCTGCTGTTGCTGGTGGCCTTCACCGTGGTAGCCATCACTGCTCCCTGGATTGCACCGCCGGCGGCGAATGCGCGCGATCCCTATATGATCCCGCGGGATGGGTTCAGCTCGGAGCCCCAGCCTCCCAGTGACGAACACATTTTCGGCACGACGGAGGGACAATACGACGTCTATTACGGGGTGGTGTGGGGCACGCGCACCGCGTTCCGCATCGGGGTCGTGATCACCCTTTTCACCACGATTATCGGGCTGGCGGTGGGCTCTATTTCTGCCTACTACGGGGGTTGGCTGGATGAAGTGCTGATGCGGATCGTGGAGATCTTTCAGGCATTCCCCTTCCTGCTGGCCGCCATCACCTTGACCTCGGTTTTGCAGACGATCTACGGGCGAGGAGAGGCGGGAGTCTTGATGTTTTTGGCGAAACTTCTGGCGCTGGTGACTTTCGGACACAACCCGACCAAGACGCTGGACCCCATCCAATTGCAGATCCTGACTGGGATGCTGGCCATCATTGTCTTTGGCTGGATGACCTACGCCCGGGTGATCCGGGGCAACATCCTGTCGCTGCGGGAACTGGACTACGTTCAGGCAGCGCGCGTCATCGGCGTGGGCGATATGCGTATCCTGTTCCGGCATTTGCTACCCAACGCTGTCTTTCCGGTGCTGGTCATCGCCTCGATGAACATCGGCTCTTATGTGTTGACCTTTGCCGCCTTGAGCTTTTTGGGCCTGGGGGCGCAGAGGGGGTATGCTGATTGGGGGCAGATGATCAACTTCGCCCGGAATTGGATCCCGTCCCTGTCTGCCCATTGGTACATCGTGGTCTATCCCGGCATGGCTATTGTCTTGTTCGTATTGGCCTGGAACCTGGTAGGTGATGTTCTACGCGATATCCTGGACCCTCGTCTCACCGGCAGCCGGGCGTAGCCCTGCAGGAGCGGTTTCGTGATCAGCGAGGGGGGGTGAAGCGTCGCTCCCTGGAGGAACCTGTGCCTGCCACATTGGGTATTGAGTAGATACCAATATCTGCGTCTGCTGAGTGAAGCGCGTGATACGTTTGTGTCACGCGCTTTCTACTCGACTTGGTAACTGCTCCGGGAGGGTAGACTATTTCGGCGCACTTGCGGATTGTGGTACAATTGGATACCATTATTCTTCCCAGGTAAGAGTATGCAGTGACCAACTTAAAGGAACCATCCAGCGAGGTCCGGTCCTGGCTGCGACGCGGCCTGGTGGCTGCGCATGCCGGTGACCAGGCCGAGGCTCGTCGCTGTTTTCAGGCGGCCCACGAGCTGGACGCGGACAACATCGTCGCTCTGCTCTGGCTGGCCTGGCTGGCACCCACCCGCCGGGAGAGTCTGGCCTTGTTTTGCCGCGTGCTGGAGTTGGACCCCGATAACGCCAGTGGCACGCAGGGCCGCAAACGGGCTCAGGCTGGCATTCTGTGGGTGCGGGATCGCGCCCGTAGCAGCGGTGAACGGATCGCCGAGTTGTTGGAGGAGGCCGAAGCGGCTGCTGCTACGTCGGCCACCCCTTTGCCGGCAGTCTCCCGGCCTGGGTGGAAAGAGACTCTAATTGGCACGAGTGCTTTCGTCGCACAACGCCTGGCCTTCGGCGCGCTGGTCTTGGTGGTCATCATCTTCCTGAGCCACCTGGGGTTGGGTATGGCTCGCGGCATTTCGATCTACCCGGCCGCGGCGCGTGCTGC
>JAHELX010000672.1 GCA_024643945.1 Anaerolineales bacterium | reverse complement strand
CCAGTTGCTGGAGCAGCACAGCCAGTTCCTCAACCGTGCGCGCATGGGCCGCCGGCGCGGTGTGCTGCATCTGGTCTCGAATCTCGGCGACCGCCTCAGGCCGCAGCAATTCGTCCAGCGCGACGTCTTGGAGCAGGTCCTGGAGCAGTTCGCGGCTTACAGACAAGGCCTGTAGTTGCCGCTCGGCCTTGGGGGTATCCCACTCGTACATATAGACACTGATAAAGTCCCACAGCAGGCTCTGGGCCACCGGCGAGGGGGTCAGCGACTCGACGGGCACCACCTGGATGTCTCCCTCTTGGATACCGGTCAGCACTTGCTCCAGATGCGGCAGGTCCATCACGTCCTGCAGGCAGTCGCGGTAGGTCTCGGCGACGATGGGGAAGTCGTCGAACTGGCGCACTGCCTGCAGCAAGTCTTTAGCCCGCAGGCGCTGGAGCCAGAAAGGGGTGCGCTTACCGCCCCGCAGACCTGGCAAGAGCAACGCCCGGGCTGCGTTCTGGCGGAAGCGGGCGCCAAAGACGGCCGAGTCGGGCAGCTCGCGCAAGATGCGTTGCCGGGCCTCGGCGGGTCCCATCTCGGAGACGATATCCAGCGGGAATTCGGCATCCGCATCAGGGAAGCGCAATAGGATGCCGTCATCGTTGGTTTGGGCTTCGACCTCCACCCCGGTGCGCTCACGCAGCGCGCCGGCCAGCGCCAGCCCCCACGGGCCGTTGACTCGGCCCCCAAACGGCGAGTGGATCACCATACGCGGATCGCCCAGCGCATCGTCGAACACCTCGACCATCACCAGGCGGTCCGACGAAATCGCCCCGGCCTTATCAAGCTGAGCCGCCACGTAGTCGACCACCTGCCAGGCCGAATTCTTATCCAGCGCATAGCCCTCTTGCAACCATGCCAGTACGGATTGAACCTCTGGCTCCTCCCGCTTCTCCCGGATATCTCGGAATTCGCGCAGCCCTATTGAGGCTCGCAGTTGCTCCAGCCGCTCGGCCACCGTTCGCCGAAACTCCCCTACTTTCTGCCCCAGTTCATACGGCCGCCACGGGTAATCGCCACGCCAGAAGGGCATCCTGGGCACTGCTCCGGGAGCCTCGCTCACCACTACCTTGTCGTCAGTGATGTCCATCACCCGCCAGACTTGAGAGCCAAGCATGAAGGTGTCGCCTACCCGTGTCTCGTAGACGAACTCTTCGTCCAGGTCACCGATGCGGGTCTTGCCGTCCGGCAGGTAGGTGCTGAACGAGCCTCGATCGGAGATGGTGCCGCCGTTGGTCAGAGCCATCATGCGCGAGCCGGGCAGCGCCGCCAGCTTGTGGTTGACCCGATCCCAGGCCACGCGCGCGCGCAGCTCGCGATGCGCCTGGCTGGGATAGCGGCCGGCCAGCATCTCCAGGACGGTTTGGAAGACCCGCGGGGTGAGGTCCTGATAGGCATAGGCACAACGGACCAGGTCGAAGAGCGCATCCACATCCCAGGTCTCGACGGAGACCATGGCCACGACCTGCTGAGCCAACACGTCCAGGGGATTCCGAGGCGCGTGGGTGGGTTCCACCTCGCCCCGCAACATGCCGCCGGCAATCGCCGCCGCTTCCATAACGTCCTCGCGGTGTGTGGGGAAGATGCGCCCCTTGCTAGTCTGGCCTACCAGGTGGCCGGAGCGCCCCACCCGCTGCAGCCCCTGCGCCACCGACTTGGGCGACTGAAGTTGAACTACCAGGTCGACTGAACCGATATCAATACCGAGTTCCAGCGATGAGGTGCCCACCAGCGCCGGCAGGACCCCGGCCTTGAGGTCGCGCTCCATCTCCAGCCGTGCTTCTTTGGCCATACTTCCGTGGTGGGCGCGGATAGGATTGGGGTGGGTCCCCGTCCCGGCGGCCATAAACCCGATGCCCTTGACTACACCTCCTTCGATAAGGCCGGAGGCCTCGCCCGCCCCTTCGGCCGCCATCTGCTCGTTGAGACGGTCGGCAGTGCGTTCGGCCAGCCGCCGGTTGTTGGCGAAAATCAAGGTCGTCTTGTGTTCCTGAATGAGCTTCAGCACGCGGGGGATGATCACCGGCCAGATCGAGTCGCCGGGCAGGTGCCGGAAATCGTCCACCACGGTTTCAACTTGCAGATCGAGCGCTTTATGATAGCCGGCATCGACCACGGTCACCGGTCGTGGCACCAATACCTTCTCTGAAGTCAAAGGGTCCGGGGCCGACGTCGCCGTCTCATTGGAGATGGGGGATTGGAGATGGGGGATTGGAGATTGGAGATTGGAGATGGGGGATTGGAGATTGGAGATGCTCCATTCGTTGCCGCCCAGGAAGCGAGCCACTTCGTCCAGAGGCTGGATGGTGGCTGAGAGCCCGATACGCTGAATCGGCTGATCGGCGACGTGTTGGAGACGTTCCAGGCTGAGGGAGAGATGAACGCCACGCTTGTTCCCGGCCAACGTGTGAATCTCGTCCACGATCACGGTGCGCACCGTGCGCAAGATGTCCCGCGCCCTGGGACTGGTGAGTATCAAATAGAAGGATTCGGGCGTGGTGATCAGGATGTGGGGCGGGTGGCTGAGCATAGCCCGGCGCTCGCGTTGGGGTGTGTCTCCGGACCGGACCGCTACTTCAATCCGTGGAAAGTCGAGGCTCAGTTCATGTGCTTTTTTGCGAACCCCGGCCAGGGGGGCGCGCAGGTTGCGCTGAATGTCGTTGTTCAGCGCTTTCAGGGGGGAGATGTAAACAACACGTACCCCCGGCGGGTCCGCGGGTTGGCCTCCGGCCGACTGGTCCGTTGGTGGCCCCGCCAGCTCCCGAAACAGCTCATCAATACCCCACAGGAAGGCCGCCAGGGTCTTACCGGAGCCGGTGGGCGCCAGGATCAAGGTGTGGTCACCGCGCTGAATGGCCGGCCAACCCTGGGCTTGCGGCGGCGTGGGCTCACCAAACGTGTCCAGGAACCACTCACGAACCGGTAGGGAAAAACTCTGTAAGATTTCACTCATCGGTCTTTCTCATTCGAGTTCAGAGATATATCTAAAAACAACATGTTATCACAAGCCCATCGCCCGGTCAATCTAACCAAAATACCGGGTAACTACTCAGCCACCCTTGCGAAGGTTGCGAATAACCTTGCTAACAGGGCAGTTTTTGGTAGGCCAAGGCATTTTCGCTCTGAAAACTCTCACCAAACCTTCGCAAGGGTTATCTGGCCTGAGTAGTTACAATACCGGCTTCAATTTGAGCCATTCATCTCAGTCAGCAAAGAGTATCTCAAGAAACGTCCCCAGGTCGTCCTTGCCCTCCAGGGTCCGCAGGTTGTATACCTCGGTATAACCGCAATTGTTGCACGAGACGAAGGCATAGCGATAGGCCTGTATCTCAAGCAATCGAGACAACCCTGTTCCTGACATAGACAACCGATCAGTCTGAGCACCCCGATGTCCACATCGGGCACAAACAAACTCTTTGGCCAGTAATTCATCCACTTTTGCCACTTTTGATCTCCCTCAACACCCAGTGTCGTAAGCCGCAATCACCATCGGCAAAACTTGGGTAAAGTGCAAACATATTACTATTGAAGTTCGCGTCTCAAAATGAAGGTGACATAGTCAGTACGACCACCAGGCCGAGCCATCGGAATCACGTGGATTACCTCCCAGCCCTCCTGCCCCAACCTGTTCAATTCATAAAAGCATTGATCAGGGAGCCTCGGCGTGGTGGTCCAGAAAGCGGCTACCTTT
>JAHELX010000671.1 GCA_024643945.1 Anaerolineales bacterium | reverse complement strand
GGCACGGGCTGCTTTTGTGTTTTCTCCAAAGGGGACGGTGTCTCCTACCTCAAGCCTGTTGATTCGAAGGAAGGGGGGCCACCATGCCCAAAAAGAAAGAAACCCGCCTCGGCAAGCTGCCGCCCCAATACACTTTCATCCTCAATCCTTACGCCGAATATCGCTTCACCCGCTGCCCGATCTGCAACCAAAAGTCGAAGCTGCGCAAGCTGCCGCTGTTCATCCACGTCGACCCCAAGCAGCCGGTGGTGCTTAACAAGACCTGCCGCTATTGCCCGGATTGCGACCTGCTGATCGCCCACCAGGACGAGATCGAATCGGCCCTGGGCCAACTGTTTGACCGATACGACCCTTCTGCCATCGGCAACGACTACCTGGTGCTGGGCACGGTGGAACGCCAGGCCTGGCGCGAGAGTATGCAGCAGCCCAAGGGTATCCCGGAGATGCTGGAGCACCTGCACGACTTCAAGGAGGTGCGCAGCATCGAGGTCCAGCCTGCCGGGTGGTATCCCGACGAGAAGCCGCAGGACAGGAAGACCGGACAGGGAAAGCGGGACGATAAGCCGGCCAGGGGCGACAGGCAGGAGACGAAGCGAAAGCGCAGGAGGCGTAGACGCGGCTGAACTTTCCCCGGAAGAAAGCAGTTAAGATGCAGCTCATTACCCTTCACGTTGGCATGTCATTTCGAGCGACAGCGAGAAATCCCTATAGACTCGCATAAAAAGGCCAGATCGCTGGACGATAATTCGGTCGTTCTTCTGACAACTACGCGTGACTCTTTTGCCCACCATGTCATTTAGTAGAGTATGGCCTCAGGGATTTCTCGCTATCGCTCGAAATGACATGGGATTCTACGCCGAACCGGAGTCTCGTATAAAGTAACGAAAAGATGTATCTGTCCGTACCGACTGGGAAATTCATGCGAAAGTGATGTGTCAATTTGGGCCCAGGATACGTTTAATTAAGTAGAAGGTTTGTGCCTGAGCTTTTCTTGAGGCTCTCATGCAACATCGCATAATATTATGCAAATTTTCCTTGATCCGGTAGTCAGCGTATTGTATAATGGAAAATGATTGGTGCTAAATTACGATGGTGGTAATCACATTTTATCCAGGCAGGAGGAAACGTTATGAGGATACTATATGACCGTGAAGAGGATATTCTGACCTTAGAATTCAAAGACAGGGAACGTATCGACCATGCTGAGCACGTTGAATCGATCATCCTGCATCTCAGCGAAGCGGATGAACCTGTCTTACTTGAAGTTATGCATGCCAGTGATTTCCTGGCTCGGGTGCTCAAGGCCTCGTTGCAGCCCGAGAAGACGGCTGCGTAAAACAGAGTCGGCGAGGAATGAGGTGGCCGATACCTCCCAAGTTCCGGTCACCTAAACGTGCAAGAGACCGAATATGTCCAAAAGGAACTGGTTGAGAGGTATCTATTTGCAGCGACTGGGAAATTCATGCGAAAGTGATGTGTAAATTTGGGTCCAGGATGCGTTTATTGAAGTAAAGGGGCATTCGGCTAACAGGCCAGTAGGGCCACATAATACTTGTCGGCTATTGAATTTGGCGCATACTCGTGATATGTTTTAGTCACCACACAATTGCTGGGTTCCATCTGCTTGGGGCGGGGCGATCAACGCGTTTGAGCCCACGTCAGCGTATGCGAGGATTCCCCCATCGGTAAACTAACAGGTCGCCTGCTCACAGCCTGGGGTAGTGTGACCTGACCATTTTGGGCAGGCAGCGACATATGAAGTGAATGGGATGTCGGTGATGGACATCAACTGGCATGTACTGACTGAGGAAGATGTCTGTATTCAGTCTTTGGTGACCCTCCTGGCCGAAGCGGACGAGCCAATCTCGTCCCATACGCTGGCGCTCGAGTTCGTCAAAGAGTGGCTCACACATCATCCCCCACCTCAGACTTACGACCCGATATGCACCTACGCCCCCGGCACTACCCTCCGCCTGGCTGATGAGCAAGTGGCGCACATTGCTCGCGTCACCCAGGGCTACAATCCGGTACAAGGGCATTTTCAGATTCTCGCCTTTGACGACCCCGGCATCCCCCGCCTGGTGGCCAGTCTGGGGCAAAGTGAGCCCCACTCTGCCTCCGACGCTGTGGAGACCATTGATGAGGGTGAGATTGAGGATCATGCCCGGGATATACTGCGCAGCGACGCCGGGCCATATGTGCACCACATCGTCCACCAGGCGCTACGGGCCGACGAGCGCCTGGTGAACTTCGCCGATGAATGGTGGTTAGCCGAAAAACTCCCCTACCGGGTCACCTGGGACGAGGTTGCCCTCGTGCGGGACCTGTTGCGTGAGCAGCCCAGCAGCGATGGAGCCCCCTCCCCGGTGTCCCCGGCCGACCTGGTGCAATTATTGTGGGATGTATCGCCGGAAGACATCCACCTCACGCGCCTGGCGACATTCACCCTCAACTGCGCCCTGGCCGGCTGCGACGACTTCCGATACTTGCGGGTCGGCGGCTGGGTGTTGAGGGAGCACCTGCCGGATTTGTGCGTCAAGCGTCAGCCCCATGTGCCGCGTATTCGTTCCCGTCTGGCAGAGGAGGGTTATACTTCTGAAGAGGTCGAGGCCGGACTCGAAGACGAGCAGGAACTGGCGCAGGCGCTGGAAGAGGAAACGGAACCGACGCCCGAAAGGCCCGACGAGATAGCGGTCGATGCCTGGCAGGACCTGGACCACTGGCGACGAAGCCTGGCCTGGCCCGAAGCCAGGGTCATGCTGCGGGGCCAGCATTACATTGAAGGCTTCTTGCCGCTAGGCAGGAAAGGGCTGCGCCGCGTCATCCCCCCCAGCCCCAACGAAATAGAACTGGCCTGGTTCATCTTCCGCCAACCTGACAACACCGAAGGCCGTATGGAGGTGATCGTGGACTACCGGCAGGAGGTGGTGATCGGCGGCAGGTCCTTGACGGATTACATGGCCAGCCAGGGCATCCTGCCCGGCTGCTATCTCTACGTCCACCGTCGCAATGAGGTCGAATACGACATCTACCCCAGGCTCCTACCCCAGCCCATTGAGGTCGCGTGCAAGTTTGTCGAGATTGACGAGGGGGGTGAATTAGTCACCGCAACGGAGAGCGTCGAAGTCCGATATGAACACGACCCGGATTACGTCATTTCGGAAACCCGGCTGGCCGACATGGAAGCGCTGTGGCGCCAGGCTACAGAGCTGGGGCTGTCTTTCTTCGACATCCTGGTGATGCACGTCTTCCCCAGGCTGGCTCCGCACGGGGAAGCGGTCCACTGGAAGAAGTTGTGGGAAGCCACCTTCCACGGCTACCGCATGGGCACACCACCATGCTGCTCGCCGCCGCACGCCACCTCGCCCGCCACCCCCACTTCGACGGGCAGGTGCGCTTCATCTTCCAGCCCGCCGAGGAGGGCGGCGGGGGCGCCCGCGTCATGGTCGAGCAGGGGCTGTTCAGCCTCTTCCCCTGCGATCAGGTCTACGCGATGCACAACTGGCCCGGTCTGCCCATGGGCCAGGCCGCCGCCCTGCGAGGCCCTGCCATGGCCTCGGCCGACACCTTCTCGATCCGAGTGGTCGGCCACGGGGGGCACGCCGCCTGGCCCCAGAGCACCGTCGACCCCATCATGGTGGGCTCCCGCATCGTCGACGCGCTGCAGTCCCTCGTGAGCCGCGAGACGAACCCCGCCCGGGCGGCGGTGGTGAGCGTGACCCAGTTTCACGCCGGCAGC
>JAHELX010000670.1 GCA_024643945.1 Anaerolineales bacterium | reverse complement strand
CAACGGGAGGCGTACAAGGTCATGCCAGACGACGAGCTGTTCGTCGTACAAAACGTAGTGGTGGATTTGCGTCCTGAGGATAAGCCAGGTCCGCCCATCAGCCGGGTGATCTGCGACCGTTGTGGAGAAGGGATCAACGACCGGCGCGAGGTGCGTCTGAATGGCCGGGTGCTGTGCCGAACCTGTGCCAACGGTACCTACTACCACCTTGTCGGCTGTCCCGCCCGCTAGTACCCGGTAGCAAACGGGGGCAGGCCAGTGGTATTTCGGTCTGCAGATCATGCGTGAGCGGGCGGAGAGCGTGGCTGGGAGCCTGGAGCTCGATGCCCAGCCCGGAAGGGGCACGCGGGTCGTGATCCGGGTACCTCTCACACCCGAAGAGTGAGGAGCACGATGGAGCCGTTGCGCATCCTGTTGGTGGACGATCACATCCTGTTCCGCAAAGGGGTGGCTTCTTTGCTGGCATCTCGCCAAGGCATGGAGGTCGTTGGGGAGGCCGGGGATGGGGTGGAGGCCATAGCAAGGGCCCGGGAGACCATGCCGGACGTGATCCTGATGGACATCGGCATGCCCAGGTGTAGTGGTCTGGAGGCTACCCAGATTATCAAGCGGGAGATGCCCCACGTGAAGATCATCATGTTGACCGTGTCCGACGACGACCGCGACCTGTTCGCGGCCGTCAAGAGTGGAGCCGAGGGGTACCTGTTGAAGAGCCTGGAGCCTTATCAGTTGTTTGACATGCTGGAAGGGGTCCGCAAGGGAGAGGTCCCCATCTCGGGAGTCGTGGCGGTGAAGATCCTAAAGGAATTCAGGCAGCCGGATCAGAGCCTGGTGCGACAGCCGGAAGCGATAGACGAGCTGACGCCGAGGGAGATCGAAGTCCTGGAACAGGTAGTGAAGGGCGCCGCCAACAAGGAGATCGCTACGACGTTATCAATCACCGAGAACACGGTGAAGATCCACCTGCGCAACATCCTGGAGAAGCTGCACCTGCAGAACCGCATTCAGGCCGCCGTCTATGCGGTCCGCCAGGGGCTGGTTAACAATCCGGTCCAGAGTGAATAACCCATCTGGGTAATATCGACGAGTCATCCTCACCCACCAGAGCTATCGACAGATAGCCCTTTTTTTGTCTCCAAAATCGCCCAGGTTAGTGTAGGAAAGAGGAGCCGAAGAGAGTATCCTATTAAAGGAAGATCGTATGCATTCGGAAAGAAGTAGGGGCCATGAAGCGCATTTTTATGCTCTCCAGTCATCCTCTGTTTAGCCAGGGCGTTGAAAGCCTGCTTTGTCGGGAAGCGGGACTGGAGATTGTGGGCCGAGAGATGGATCTGGAGAAGGGTCTCGACCGCATCAGGGAGCTCCGGCCGGATGTGGTCATCGTGGACAGCGGTGACCCGACGCGTGATCCCACGCCGACAGTGATGCGCATCTTGAGGGAGGGGTTGGGAACCAGGGTCATCGGATTGAATCTTCAGGATAACATCGTCTGCATCTATCGCGGTGAACAAAGGATAGCGCGGGGAGTAGAGGATCTGTTAGAAGCCATCGAAGCAGAGGGGTTCGGGTCTGAGCCAGCGAGCACCAATTAGAACGCTGTCCTGACGACATCCTGAGAGTCAAGCCCTGACTTCGCTTTCTTTCGTCCCTGGCGTAGAAAGGAGGCGTTATTGGGGCAGCAGAGACAACCAAGCTATCTTCAGGAAGGCGTGAGCGTGCCCTGGTCCACGGGTCTCCAGGCGCGCATTCTCCCCGGTTACTATGTGGCTTGGGCTGCCGCGCTGCTGTGCCTCGTCCTCGCAGTCGTTCGTGGTTGGCTCACCGGCGAATCCAAGGTTCACGGATCGAGCTAACCGGTACTACTATCTGATCAAATAGTCGATTTCGAGATTGGAGTAGAAATGCCTATTAATCTTGGGGCGACCGAATTGATCATCATCCTGGTGATCGTCCTGGCCATTTTTGGAGTAGGGCGCCTTGGCCGCGGTGGGGCAGAATTGGGCCGCGGGATCCGTGATTTTCGCAAAGCCCTTTCGGAGGATGAGGGTCAAAAGGAAGTAGAAAAACTCAACGTGGAGAAGTAGCAGCCCACAACTGAACAAGAAGGTCTCTCCGAGCCCTCAAGCCTAAGGCTTCTCAGCTATGGCTTAGGGGGCCGGACCCTGGGCGTATCTCAGGGGGCCGTCTCCTCTATGCAGGGAGATGGTCGTGGGTAAGGGTGGAAACGCCCCTGCCTCCTCGTGCTTGGAAAGGAGAAGAAGCTTGCTTATGCATGGCAGCAAGCTATTGTGCCGGGTCGCCGGCCTTCCACCGAGGAGGCCGGCGATTTGACTTGGGGTAGCACCCGCTGGGCTGGAGACGCGTTGAGGAGGACACCATGAGATCATTCGATGAACTACTGGCTGCGGCGGAGCTTATGCACGGCGGCCATGCCTGTCCCGGCCAGGTACTGGGGGTGCGCATGGCCATGCGCGCCTGCCGGGAACTGGGTATCGAGGAGCCATGGCGGGATAAAAAGCGGCTCATCGTCTTTGTGGAGATTGACCGCTGCGCGGCCGACGCCATTGCCGCGGTAACGGGTTGTCGCCTGGGCAAACGCACGCTCAAGCACGTGGACTATGGCAAGATGGCGGCCACCTTCCTGGACACGCAGACCGGACAGGCGGTGCGTGTGCTGGCCCTGGAGGAGAGCCGGCACAAAGCCCGGCGCTATGCCACATCCGGTATGTCAAAATACGAAGCGCAACGTGAGGCATACCAGGCCATGCCGGAGGACCAATTGTTCGAGGTGCAAAAGGTTGAGGTAGACTTACGCGCCGAGGACCAGCCCGGTCCGCCCCTCAGTCGGGTGCGGTGTGATCGCTGCGGCGAAAGGATCAACGACCGGCGCGAAGTGCGGGCCAACGGGCAGGTGCTGTGCCGGGCCTGCGCCAATGGCGCCTATTACCGGGTTCTCGGCTAGTCCGGCGGCAACAGCTAGCCTTCTGTCGCAGATTCCGAGGAATTGGATGGACGAGACATTCACCAGCTATGCCGATGCCTGGCAACTCACCCTTGACTCCATATCGCCCCTCGCCCCAGAGGTAGTCGCCCTGTCAGAATCCCTCGGCCGGCTGCTCGCCGGGGATCTCTACGCTCGGGTGGATTCACCTTCCATTGATGCATCGCTGAAGGACGGCTATGCCGTCCGGTCGGCAGACATCGCTGACGCCAGCGCCGAAAACCCTGTCCAATTATGCTTGATCGGTTCCGCCTCGGCAGGAAGTGAATTTGACGGGGAGGTGGTCCGCGGATCGGCCGTCAGAATCTTGAGTGGTACCAGGATCCCCAGGGGTGCGCAGGCGGTGATTTCCGAGGAGTTCGCCTGGGATGATGGCCATTGGGTTACCGTGACCAACCACGCCCAACCGGGCAGGAATATCCTACCAAAAGGAAGTGATGTATCGGCCGGGGAGCTTTTAGTCTCGGCCAGCGCGCTGCTGCGGCCGGCCCAGGTTGGGCTGCTGGCCGCCGCCGGTCATAGCGAAGTCCCTGTCATTCGGCAGCCACAGGTGGCGATCATCGCGACCGGGGATGAGGTGATCGCGCCCGGGGAAGAACTACGCGAAGGGAAGCTCTTTGCCAGCAACCTGGTCACCCTGGCCGCCTGGTGTTCGCTGTATGGGATGGGGATCACCGTCAGCGTGGTCAAAGACGATGCGGGGGCGATCAAGAGCCGCCTGCTTGAGGCACTCGCTACCAGCGATGCCATCCTCACCAGCGGT
>JAHELX010000669.1 GCA_024643945.1 Anaerolineales bacterium | reverse complement strand
ATGGCTCATTCTAACTTTTTTCTAAGTATATTCTCACGCCTTTATCATTAAAAGCTGTTAGACTCGCAATGTGGAAATTCTAGACTAAGTAGAGCTATTGCATCTACTTTGATGGGGGAACAATGGGAATACGTGCCATATTTCTCGACCGGGATGGGGTGATCTGCGAAAACCGATCCGACCATGTGAAGAGCTGGAGCGAATTTCGATTTTTGCCTGGAGCTCAAAATAGCCTGGCGGCCCTGGGCCGGTTGGGCCTGCCTGTCATCGTGGTTACCAATCAGGCCATTATTGGCCGGAAAATGGTGCCGGTCAGTGTGGTAGATGATATTCATCGGCGGATGGTGGCGGAGGTAGAGGCCTCTGGTGGCCACATTGATCGGGTCGTCTATTGTCCCCACCGACCAGAAGACCGCTGTACCTGCCGCAAACCTGAGCCAGGGATGCTGTTACAGGTGGCGGATGAGATGGACATAGATCTGTCCCAATCCTATCTGATCGGTGACGCTGCCACCGACTTGATTGCTGGTCAGTCCGTGGGTTGTCGGACCTTCCTGGTGTTGACCGGCCGAGGCATGCAACAGTTATTGCCTGCATTCCGTTCAGTGGATCAGTTCACCATCACTCTCAATCTGATGGGGGCCGCCAGCTATATCTTCCAGGCTGAGCTTGGCACCTCTTATGAGGTGGATATGTGGAGCCCGGTCGATATTCGACACTACCGGCAATCACTATTGGTTGCAGGAAGCTCTTGAAATTGGGGGAGCAACGGTCAAATGGCACTTTCTCTTTTGCTCGTTTTGACATCCAGCCTGTTGGGCGTGTGTGGCCAGATTTTGCTGAAGATGGGCATGGAACACATGGGCACACTAGATTTATCCAGCCTGGGGGCTGCTATGCGAACTTTCACCCAAGTTTTCACGACGCCAGGGGTGTTGTTCGGGCTGGGATGCTATGGCGTAAGTACAGTCATCTGGCTGGTGGTTCTGTCTCGCCTGGACGTAAGCCTGGCCTACCCGCTGCTTGCGCTAAATTTCGTGTTGGTACCTCTTTTTGCCTGGCTGATTTTGGGAGAACAGGTCCCTTCCTGGCGATGGGTCGGCATTGGCTGCGTTCTGGTAGGGGTGACAATCGTTTCGAGCACGTGATTTATCCTTCCTTAAGGTGCAACGCACTTGCAAAGTGCGTTGCACCTGGACTTGGCTATGATTGAGCAACTTCGCTATTACCTGACTGGGCAGGCTTCGAGCTTGCCCGCTTATATCCTGGAACAGTTAGTATTGAGCACCTTTGGCTGGGTGCCCACTGTCGCCGGCATTGGGCTGCGCGCGCTGGCCTATCGATCGATTATGAAACTTGCCGGTGTGCCAGCTATCGAATCTGGGGTGCGCATTGTCTACGCTGGCAACGTTTGCCTGGGCAAGAACGTGTACCTTGATCACGGCGTTTACCTCCACGCCTTGCCGGGCGGCATCACTATCGGCGAAGACACTTTTGTGATGCACCATACCATGTTGCACGTTTTCAATTTTCGTCATTTGCCTCAGGCCGGTATTACCATTGGCAGGAATTGCTTTATAGGTGAATTCAACGTGGTGCGCGGTCAGGGTGGGGTACACATCGGCAACGACGTCTACACGGGGCCGATGGTTCAAATCGTGGCGGTAAATCACGTCTACGACGACCCCAGCCGCCCTATCCGTGAACAGGGCATCACTGCTCAAGGGATTGTCATTGAAGACGACGTGTGGATTGGTGCCAGCGCTGTTGTGCTTGACGGGGTGACCGTCGGACAGGGGAGTGTGATCGGTGCCGGGGCTGTCGTCACGGGTGACATCCCGCCCTACAGCATCGCCGTCGGGGCCCCGGCTAAGACGATCAGAGACCGGCGTCAGATGGAGAGCAATCATGGTCAGCGACCGGAGGTGTTTTTGGGGCGGCTGGAACAGATTCGGGATAGGGGCGTCCGGTGACAGGCAATAGTAGCATTACAGGAGGTCAGGCAGTGAATACGTTATCAGTAGTGATCCCGGCGTTGAACGAAGAGGATGGCATCGCCGACATCATTGAGCGGGTGCTGGCGATCAAAGGCTCGTTAGCTAAAGCCGGGGTCTCGGACCTGGAGTTGATCGTGGTGGACGACGGATCGCGCGACCGAACGGCCGAGATTGTTGGCAGTTATCCAGAAGTGGTATTGGTGCAGCACGCGGTCAACCGGGGGTATGGGGCAGCTATCAAAACCGGCTTTCGCCATGCCAAAGGTAATTTGCTGGCTTTTCTCGACGCTGATGGCACCTATCCGCCTAAATATTTTCCTCAACTTTGCCGGCCTGTCCTGGAGGAAGGGGCTGACCTGGTCATTGGCTCGCGGATGGCCGGTGCCGAGAGTGATATGCCGCCAGTCCGTCGTCTGGGCAATCTTATCTTTGCCACGTTGGTGTCGCTTATCGGCAATCAGCGGGTCAGCGACAGTGCCAGCGGGCAGCGGGTATTGCGGCGCGATGCGTTGTTGCTCCTTTACCCACTTCCCGACGGTCTGAACTTCACGCCGGTGATGAGTACCCGTGCCATCCATGAGAATCTGCGCATTGTTGAAGTACCTATTCCCTACGCCGAGCGGGTGGGGCGGTCAAAACTGAGTGTGGTGAAGGATGGATTTCGTTTCTTCAGCTCCATCGTGACTACGGCCATGACCTATAATCCCGTCCGGATCCTGGGGGCGGTGGGAAGTGGGTTGGTGTTGGCCGCCATTCTGGTAGCTCTCTTTGCCGGGTTGGTGGGCATTGGCGAGAACACATCTCAGTGGCCTTTCTCGCGTTTCTTTGCCGCTTTCGTGCTGGCTGCCGTCGGCATCAATCTGTTTTCGACGGGGGCGATGTTCAATTATTTAGTGTCACTCTTTCATAAGCGCCAGGTGCGACAAGGGTTGTTCGGTCGCCCTCTTTTCCGTACCCCGCTGGAGAGCCACTTTGGCTGGATGGGATCGGTGTCGGTAATTGGAGGAGTCGTCGTCTACGCGCTGGCCGTGCTATTGAGCCTGAATTCGTTGGGTGTGCCCTCTTGGTTCGCGCCAGCGGTTAGTTCGGTGCTAGTTTTGAGCGGTTTTCAATTGATGACTTCGTGGTTGATGGTGAAGGTACTGGCTGAACTCAGCAAACGTGAAGCTCGGGCCTACGACGACCTGGGAATGCAGCGTGAGGGGATTCTGTCTACTCCAACCTCAGCGGTACAGGTTGGAGCGTCGATGGAAGAGTTGGTGGTCTGAGAGTGTAGTATAGTCACGAGGAGTATGGGTCAATGACTGAGCAAGAAGCGTGGCATAACCTTGGTACGCGGAAGTTGAAATCCTTGCGTGAGGCCAACTATCCTGACGTGGGGACGGTTTTGCGCAGCCAATCCCAGAAGCGGCCCGAAGGGGCGGTGGATGTTATGTTGGTCAATCCGCCGGCGCCCGATGGCGGCATCTGGATTCGGAGCCAACACCGGGTGGGCCGGCGCTCGCGGGAGAATATGATCTGGCCGCAGGTGTCGCTGGCTCAATTGGCAGCCATGCTGCACCCGGACTATAGAGTGGAGGTGGTGGATGCCATCGCTACCCGAATGACCTGGCATGAGTTTGAGCAATTGCTGCGCGAAAAGCAACCCAAATATTACCTGACACAGGTGACAGCCCCCACACTGACCAACGATATGTATGGTGTCTTCCTGGCCCACAGTTTGGGGGTCAAAACCATGGCCTTTGGCACGCATGTCACGCCTATGGTGGG
>JAHELX010000668.1 GCA_024643945.1 Anaerolineales bacterium | reverse complement strand
TCCAGGGCAATGTTGCTGAGCACTTGCGGAATGAGCAAGCGGCCTTCGATATCGCCGATCACGCCGCGCTGGGTGGCGTCGTAATCCGGCCGGAACAGCCAGCGCTGCATGGTATCGTAGCCGTTGGCGATCTGGTTCAAGGTTTCGTCCGAGTAGTTGGCAAAGAAGGGGCTGAGTGTCTTCCAGCCATCCACCGCGCTCTTGAGCACCGGCACCTTGCCAAAGGGGGCCAGCGCCAGTTGATCCTGGTAGTTTTGGCCGGTCAGGAACCATTCGACCACGTCCTGGGCCTCGGGGTCGGCGCCCTGCAGGATGGCCAGCGTCACCAACTGCCCGTAGGTTGCAGAGCCGTTGGGGCCTTTCATCTCCGGCGCGAAGCCGGTCTTCTTGGCCAGGTCTGGCACGGCGATCTGGACATTGCCGCCCGCCTCTAACCCGGAGCCTTCCACCAGATCGTCCATGATGTAGGTGCTGTAGAACAGCATACCCGACTGGTCGAGCTCGTAAGACTCGCGCCCGCCGCGCCAGTATTGCGGGCCAGGCATCGCGCAGCGCTGCAAGTCGGTGTAGAATTTCAGCGCCGCCACCATCTCGGGCGTGTCCATGGTGACGTTGCCCTGGTCGTCGAAAGGCCAGGCGTTGTTCGATATGGCCACCTGCTCGAAGATCTGGTGGCCGTAGTTCTGGCCCGGATCGGTGCCGAGCGTCAACGCATACAGCAAGTTGTCCTTGCCGGGGAGCGTATCACAGGCCTGGTTGATGTCGTCCCAGGATATGGGCGGATTGAGGCCTTGCTCTGTGAACACGTCTTCGCGGTACCACATGGCCTGGATCCAGCCGTCGTAGGGCAGAGCCGCACGCTTGCCAGTGGAAGGGTCGGTGACCATCTCCAGCGGGCTGGTGCGAAAGTCGTCTTCACCGATGCTGGCGATCACGGCCTCAGAGGCGTCCTCGTCCAGGATGCCATCCGCGGCGAAGGCGGCTACACGTTCAACCCCCATGCGGATGATGTCGGGCGGGCGGTTGGCCGCCAGCGCGGTCGCAATCCGCTGCGAGACACCCGCCTCCTCGATGGGGACGATGCGAATCTCGACCTCGGGATGTTCGTCCATATAGCGCTGGGCGACCTGCTCATACACGTTCACCCGCTCTTCTTCATTGTCGGTGCTCCAGAACTCAATCACCACTTGCGGCCTGGTGGGCACCTCCTTGGTGACGATCTTCTCCACTTCTTGGGTGACGATCTTCTCCACCTCTTTGGTGACAATCACCGTCTGCACCGCGGCCGGCCCGCCACACTGAGCCGCCAGCAGGCTTAAGATCACCAGCACGGCAAAAACTGAAAACAGGCGTTTCATTTTTCCCTCTCTCCTTTCTTGCAGGATAACTGACGGTTGGTTTGCGCTTTTACATGCCCGATACCTTCAGCTTTTTCTCTCTGCCTGGTTGATCACCTCCCTTCCTGGCTGGTCGGGCAGGCTTTCCAGCCTGCCCCACAGTGAGGCATGCCTGAGGGTTGTGGGGCAGGCTTTCTAGCCTGCCCAGCTCAGGCCTGCCCCACGACATTGAAGGATTAACCACCGCTGGAACGGCGGACGACCAGGGAAGGCCGCAGGAGTACGTGCCGTTCCACCAGATCTTCACCCCGGATACATTGGATCAGCATCTTGCAAATCATGCGTCCGATACGGTTGATGGGCTGGTGAACGGTTGTGAGAGGGGGATGGGAATACTGGGCGGGGGGTATGTCGTCGAAGCCAGTGATGGCGATATCCTGGCCCACGATCAAACCCCGTTCCTGAGCGGCGGTCATGGCGCCCAGCGCCATCAAGTCGTTGCAGGCAACGATGGCCGTGGGGCGATCTGGCCGGTCGAGCAACTTGCCCGCCAGCCGGTACCCGTTGCGCTGGGTCAGATCGCCCACGACGATGAGGGACTCGTCCGGGGACAGGCCATTCTCCTCCATCGCCTGGCGAAAGCCGGCCAGGCGATAGGTGGCAAACGTCAGATCGGGAGGGGCCGCGATGAAAGCAATGCGCCTGTGGCCCAGATCAATCACATGTTGGGTGACCAACTTCATGCCCCGGATGCCGTCCTCATCGACGTAGGGAAAATCGAAGCCCTGGCCAGTACGACCGAAAGCAACAAAGGGAAAATCGCGCTCGACCAGGAAGGCGATACGCGGATCGTTCTCGCGAGTCCGCGCCAGCAGCAAGCCGTCTACCCGGTGGCCATCGACCATGCGCCGGTAAGCCGCGTCCTCGTCGGGTCCTGGTGCCTGCGTAGAGACGAGCAGGTCAAAACCATTGGCAGAGGATTCGTTGCCAATGCCAGCCAAAAGCTCGCTGAAGAAGGGGTCGGAGAAGCGAGGAGCAAACGTGGGCAAAATCAGGCCCAAAGTATCGGTTCGTTTTTTCCGCAGTTGCTGAGCGGCGATATTCGGTGTGTAGCCCATCTCGCGGGCCACCCGCCTCACCAGTTGCTTGGTTTCCTCGCTGACGTCGTCGTAGTCGTTGAGCGCGCTGGAGACCGTCGTGACCGATTTGCCAACCGCCCTGGCAATATCTTTAAGCGTTACTGGCACCCGTCTCTCACTTGTCGCCTTGGTACTTGTCCAATAATAACTTTGCACTTCAATCGGCAAATCGTACGTAAAACCGTCACAAAAATACCAAGTTATTTCTGGACAAGTGCTTCATAGAATAGGGCGCTCAGGGGACAGTAATCCCCGTCTAAGTCGCCCACAACCGAAACGTTTCGAATACGCTGCCATTATAAACCGAAACGTTTCTGTTGTCAAGGGAGATTTGAGAAAAGGGTCGGTCACTCACCTGCCCTGGTGCCCAGGATGGGTATGCCTGCGGCCCAAGTGCAGGCAGAATGACATGTACGGTAGTAGTACTACGGGAAGGTTGTAAAGAGGTCGCTCAGGTCGGTCGCCTGAGCCGCATCCCCCAGAAGTGGGGTCACGCCAAAGATTTCCTGCAGGGTGCGCAGCGTGGAGCTATGCGTGTAATGCGTGCTATTTGAGTAACCGCCCCCCTTGGCGTTGGGAGACAAAACGAGCATACCAATGGGCCCGTCGCTATTCCCCGCACCCTCGTCCCACGTGATGAACAGCACACCCCCGTCGGCATAAGCCTGCGAGTCGAGGATACCAGGCACCACTTGCGCCAGCCAGTCGTCACCATTTCGGATGGGGTACAGGCTAGCACAGCCCGTTTTGTTGTGCATATCATGGCACAGGTCCGGGGTGATGAAGTTGTAGCGGGCAAGCGTGTTATTCGCCAGACCTGTCGCCAGTTCTGAGAAGGGGCGGACATGTTGAATACAGTAGATTGAATTCGGGTCGTTGGTATTGGTTACATCATCGAAATAAACCATCGGGTTGTGCTTGGGGGCGTACAGCCCCTGGCTCACCAAGGGGCAAGTGGTCCCGCTGATGCCCTCTTGATAGCTCTTCCACGAGATACCCGCTCGATCAAGCAGCGCAACCAGGTGCATGGTCGTGCTCTGGTGATTGACGCCTGGTCCCAGGTCGTTCGTGATCCCGAAGTTGGTCCCTGCCTCCAGCCACAAGTAATTCGGCAGGCTGGGATGCAGATGGGGCGGATTGTAATACTGCTCGGCATAGGATGCCATGGGCAAGAGGACGTCATTGATGTATGGCGCACAATTACTGCCTTTGATCTGCGCCCAGTTTGTGTTCTCCATGACGATGAGGAACACCGTACGATTGGCGTTGCCGGACATGGGTGTGTCAGGCGACGGC
>JAHELX010000087.1 GCA_024643945.1 Anaerolineales bacterium | reverse complement strand
AGGTAGCACTCCAGAGCCTGACAGAGTGCGTCCATTCCGGTAATGCTGGTGAGCTTGGGGGGCATGGAGGCAGTCAGGTCCGGATCAACAATCGCCACCCGTTGAGCGGCAAGAAGCCCCTGTGCAGGATACGCTACCCCCTTTCGGCCCGTTTCTGTGTTAGTAACTATGGCGTACGGATTGACCTCAGCGCCGGTACCCGAAGTGGTGGGCACACAAATCACGGGGGCCATCCCATCAACGGATCTGTTAGTCGGAGCCGTATGCTCGCGAATGCTGTGCGAATCGCTGCCGATCACCACCGCCATTGATTTCCCGGTGTCCATCGCACTGCCGCCGCCAATGCAGATGACACCGTCGCACTTCTCGTTCTTGTACGTCTCGACCGCCTCATCTACGCTGACGTCCGTTGGATCCGGCACCACGCCGCACCAACTGATCACCTTGATATCTACATCCTCAAGCCCCTTCTGAATCTCAGCGAAGTAGTCTGTCTCAACAAAGAAGGGGTCCACCACCAGCAGAGCCTTTGTCATACCCAGTCTCTTGGCATACTCAGGGATGGCGCTCCTTTTACCTCTGCCAAATACGACATACGGTGGAAGGAAGAAAGTGAACTCGTCACCAGACTCGACAAACATAGGATGTCTCCTTTTATGCTTTGTGGATGCGTGTTTTGTTGTGCGAAGCCGGGGCTCTGTCAAGTGCGAATTGACTGCTCGTAGTAGCAACTTTCGTCTATGCGGTGGGCAAGACGACTGAAGTCGTTACTACGAACCCATCGATTCATCACTGAGCGTTCACCCCTTGACAGCGCCTGCGTAGAGGCCTTCAAGGACCTGCTCCTGGAATATAATGAACACGATGTAAACGGGCAGGATACTCAACAGTACGCCGGCCGCCAAGAAGCCATAGTGTATCAGCCGCTCCTGCTTGAGTATCGATACAGCCACCTGTAAGGTGCGGTTAGCCTGATTCAGCAAGATCAGGGCAAAGAAAAACTCGTTCCAGATATCAATGAAATTGACCACCACCACCGTTACCACACCGGGTCGCGCCAGAGGGAAGAAAATCTGGCGGATCATCTGGAACCGGCTCGCACCGTCAATCTCCGCACTCTCTTCCAGTTCCAAGGGAATGCTGCGCAGAAAACTCGTCAGCAACACCACCGATAGGGACAATCTCCACGCCGGGTAGAAGACCACCAGTGCAAGTGGGCTGAAGAGCAATCCAAGCCAGGCGATGAGCATAAAGATCGGCAATAGCATAGCAAAGGCCGGTATTAGAAAGCCCAGGCTGAAAAGACCTTCAGTCAACCAGGCCAGGGGTGTGCGAATGCGGGCGATGGCGTAGGCCGCAGGGAAGGCTAACAGCAGCGTCAATACCTCTGAGGTCGCTGTAACCCCTAAGGATATGATCATGGCCCTGCTCAGCAGGGCGATCTTCTCTGCCTCAGCAAAGTTCTCAAGGCTCAGTCTGGTAGGCAATGCCAAAGGTGCCCCGAGTATCAGCAAATCGTTTTTGAACGCCGAGACCGTGATGAAATACAACGGAATGACGATGACCAGCGCATAGAGGATGGCAAATCCATATCCGACCGTGTCAAACACCGTCGTTCCGTCGCGCAAGCGTCGGGCCAGACGTTGTACGTAAGCGTCCATTGGCAACACCTCTTAGAATCAGTAACTACGGTTCGTAGCGGCTCGAATGAGTGCCATGCCCATGATACCGATGACGAAAATGAATACACCAATGGCCTGGCTGTAACCCAGCCGCTGAGTGATAAATGCTTCCTTGTACAGGAGGTACGGCAGCGTTAACGAATAGTCTCCGGGGCCACCCTTAGTAAGAAGTAGTACGTTCTGGGCTGATCCTAGCAGAATCCATAAGAAATGTAACATACTAGCCACGCCGAAGAAGTCTAGAGTGAGCGGGAAGGCGACGCGCCACATGATCTTCCACCGGCTGGCGCCGTCCAATGTCGCCGCCTCGTAGAGTTCCTCGGGCACATTCGTCAGCGCGGCAAAGAAGAGCACAGCGAAAAAGCCGATGCCCCCCCAGATGTCGATGGCGATAATAGCTCCCAACACAGTCCTGGGATCGCCTAACCAGATCCGTGTCAAATTGTCTAGTCCAGCAGCGCGCAGCAGGGTGTTGATAATGCCATCGGGCATATAGACGCCCAGGAACATCAATGCAATGGCCGCTACCGAGATCATAGACGGTGAGAAGAAGATAGTCCGCAAAATGCGGTAGCCGGGGCGACGTTGGCTCAGGAAAAAGCCCAGCATAAACGCAGGAAACATCACGGCGGGCATGCCTATCAGCAACTGGATACTGGTGTTCACCACCGCACGTCGGAAATGCCGATCACCGAACATCTCAACGAAGTTGCCGAGTCCGATAAAGATCTTCGGCTTGACGATTCCATTCCACTCCAGTGTACTCAGATGGAACATGTTGCCCAGTGGCCAGAGCATCATAAGCGCGAAGACGAACACAGCAGGCGCGGCCAAAATCAGAAAGGTTCTGCGATCACGGGCTGTCTTCCGGCTATAATAGCCCCTGGCAGACACCGTCGTAGGTCTGGCTTGAGCACCTTTCAATATAGCCCCCATAGTCATCAACTCCCGTGCTTGAAGCACAGAGAAGCAATTTAAAACAATACACTCCTGTCGACTGCCAGCCCATCCGGGTACTACGCACGCGCTGTGGTCATCCCAAAAGCTGAGGGGGGCCGTCAAGTAAGTGGGTCTGGGCATATCTGGAGTTGCCCAGACCCACCTCAAGCAAAGATGAATTGCCTCTACTTGTAGACTTCATCCAGGCTGGTGATCAGGTAGTCTGCAGTTGTGCCCGGCAGAAACCCCTCCTTCAGCACATTAACAACGAGGTCTTTTTGTTGGGCAGGAAGGTCGAGCTCCCAGAACAGAGGTACATCCACCCCACTGAGTGTCAATGACTGGGCGAAGAGGGGGTCGAGCTTGCTCTCGTCCACCGGTGTCTCCTTCAATGGTGATGGCATAGCTGCTTGCTCTACGAGGCGCGCGATCATCTCCGGCTGGTAGAAGAACTTTATGAACTTCTCCACCGCGTCCATCTTCTTGGCCCCGTTGCGGGTGATCCAAATCGCTTTGGCGTCGAAGCCTTCGAAGATAACCGGATTCTGGCGAACCGAGTCAGGGGGCAACGGAAAACCACCCAGCACCACGTCCGACTTGACTTCGTCAGGGCACTCCGCGTAGCTCCACGAGCCGCCGTGCATCATAGCTGCCTTGCCGGAGAAGAAGCGCTCGTTCATAGTGCTGAACTCTAGACCGGTCGCATCGTCAGCAAAAACCCCTTCATCGCGCAGCTTGACGAAAAGCTCAACAGCTTTCACCGCGTTAGGATTGTTCGCCCAGCCTCCCTGCCTGGCCAGTTGCTTGAGATCCTCATCCGTCAGCATAGTGCCAACCACAAGCTCGAAAACTGAATAGCCTGTCCAGTCTAAGGCACCTGTCACGAAGGGGTCGTAGCCGGCAGCCCGCACCTTCTGGGCAGCCTCAATCAATTCATCTGTGGTCTTTGGAACTTCCTCTACACCCGCCTCTTTCAAGATCTTGGTGTTGTACCAGATCGGCCAGTTGTAGCCCTCAACTGGGAAGCCTAGAATGCGGCCCTGGTCATCCGTCCAGTTCGTAAGGGCGACCGGCTTAAACTGATCCTCCAGGCCCCATTCCTTGATCAGGTCGGTCACGTAGATGGTCACCCCATCAGCCCCCCAATCCTGGGTCGTTGGCCAAAGGTTGACGAACACCAAATCCGGCTCCTCCCCGGCCAGGTACGACGTAGTGACCTTGGGAGGGATATCCTTGTCCGAGAAGACTTCTTCCTCAATCTTGATGTTGGGGTAGGCCTTCATAAAGTCCTCGAAGATGGATTGGAGCGGCGGCCCCTTGGCATCCTGCTGGTCGCCCCAGTTGTCCATGACCTTCAGGACAACTTCTTCCTCCGCCATTTGTTGCGGTGTCGGCTCCTCTGTGGCCTCTGCTGTTGGTGCTTGAGTGGGAGCCGTGGCCTCCGTTTGGGCCTCAGTCGGAACTGGGGTGGAAGTCGGCGCTTGAGTGGGAGTGGAGGCTGGGGCCTCGGTAGCCTTGGGCGCCTCGGTAGTCGGTGGCGCCGCCGGCGTCGTCGGCTGGCACTGGGCTGCAACCAGGACCACCAGCACCAAGGCCGACAACACTGTCCACAAGGTTCTCTTGTTCATTGTATTCTTTGTCCTCCTTGAATCAGTTTGTGACACAACCTCTAGCATTGGGAACGTCCAGTGAATGAGCCATTACCTGTCCCAGCTTATCACCTCCTCTCACTTGAGAGAGTATTCGGTTAGAAAATGTAGCGCTTCGGCTTGCTATAGTAGCCCAAGCTCCCTGAGTCTGTCGTCTGAGCCCAGGTATACCCCCTGCCCTAGGAGCGTGCGTTGCAAGGTTCTGATATCCACTGCACGCGGCGTGTTCCCCTGTTTCGCTGAGAGCGCTGCAGCTACGCCGGCTGCCTGTCCCACTCTCATGCTGTCCGAGCCTTCCCGAATCAAGTGATGAGGCATGCAAGACACCGTTTTCCCACTGCCTACCAGCAGGTTGTCAATCTTTTTTGGGAGCGTGATACGGAATGGGATATCAACCGTATGTGGGTAATAAATCTCGCCACTTGCGGTCATATCTTGAAAGCTCCGCTTGGCCTTTGCACCAACATCGTTGTCGAACGGATGGTCTACAGTGCCGTCTATTTCCCGATATTTCGCGGATCTGACGGCAATAACGTCATCAAAATACACAGGTTCGCTCGAAGTCAACTCACGTTCCGTTAAGGTCGTTTCTCCCTCGATCCCGCGGCTGACTCGAATTGCGAGATCTTGTGAAATCTGCACGACGTGGGCCTTCTCGAAGCCGGGCACGTGCGTACGCAAAAAATCCGCGACATAATAACAGGTTTCCTGTGACTCCAATTCTGCTTCCGAGACCTCGAACGGATCCAGCGATTGCAGGCGATAAAGCATGGTATTCACAGAAACGACGCCCCGTTCTCTGAGCCCGTTCAAGCAAATCAGGTCCAACCCGAATATCTTACCTCGTCTCTTGGAGTACTCTCCTTTCTCGATGGCGTCCTGCAAGATGTCCCACACTCTACCACCGCGATGAGGGATATAAAGACTCCCGTACTCCCAGTTTTTCTCAAAGTCGGGAAATCCTCTGATCTGGTCGTGCCCCCCGGGAAAACTCTCCGGGTGCTCTTTGAAGTGCAGGTAAAGAGCTTCCATGTCCACGTTTGCCATCTTGAACACAAGGGTAGACGTTCCTGCAGTTGGACGCATGGGGCACCCGGTCTGGCTGGCGATGTCGGCTTCACCGGTACTGTCCACAACCATTTTTGCCAGCACTGCCTGCCGCCCCACTCTACTCTCGATGAACACCCCCTGGACAGCTTCCGCTTTCATGATTGGGCGGGTAGCCATTATGTGAGTGAGTACCTTCACGCCAGCCTCCTGAGTTATCTCGATAAGGACGACCTTCAGCTGCTGCTCGTCAAGTACGATCTTTGCATAAGGCTTGTCCCAATCCTTAACGCATGCGCCTCGAGCCACAAGTCGTTCTATGATTTCCCTGCCGATCCCATACAGCAGCGGTCTGCCATCGATATCACGATAGTGATTGTCGAGATTGGGGATGATATTAGTCGTCAGGATGCCGCCCAGGCAGCCATTTCGCTCAATAAGCATAGTGTCGGCCCCTGCCCGAGCGGCCGCGACGGCCGCAGCACATCCGGCCACCCCGCCACCGGCAACCAGTACATCAACGCTATCCAGCACCTCGATCTGCCTCTCAGTCTCTGTGACAAACATTAAACTCACCTCCTATTCCTGCTCAAGAGTCGACTATGAACGGCTGAGAGCGGGGGTTATAAGATATGACCAACCCCAGCCAGAAATATGTTCACCGGGCACGACATGATTACCTTGAACTCACTCCCTTCCATTCATTCATGGCCCGAGACGTACTCAGGTTCAAGCTTGTACCAAACCCGGATCTCACCTGACTTTCTGTTTGGATATCTGTCCTCCCCCAGATACTTCTGAGCAAGCCGATCAATGCCAAGCTCAGCATCTTGCTCAGTAATCTCCATCACACGGCCACGGATCTGAATATAACGGTATGGATCATCAGGGTCCTGAACCACCAAGGCAACCCGATTATCGCGCCGGATATTGCGATCCTTCTGCCGGCCGCGAGCGCTATTCACCATGATATATTGGCCGTTGAAGTCAATCCACACCGGTGTAACGTGAGGGCTACCGTCCGGCATCAGCGTGGCTAAGAACCCGAAAGCGCGTTTCTCAAATACGTCAAGGTACTGGCCTGGAATTGATTCTGCTTTCAACTCAATTTTTCCATCATTAATACTTAAATCAATAGATCTTCTATAGTTTGCGTCAAATCTTAGGCTGTTGTTACGACGTACCTAAATTGTTGCCTACATCACGATCTCTGTGGCCGGATACCGATTTAGGGTAGCATTCCTGCTAAGTGAGAGACACTTTTTCGATGCCCCACAGGCCGCACAGATATTCGAGTTGCCACGTGAGGTCACCCTCTTTCAGCAACCAATGGTGGTCCATGCCATAACTAAAGGCCATGTTTAGCAATGCCTCGATTCCTTTTTCTGCCTTGACTGCCACCAAGAATCCTCTTCCAAGGTTTTGCCAGAGATCCGGCGCAATCCTCTCAGTGGCAACCTTTCCAACGAACATCTTGTAGTCACCTTCGCGTCCACAGAGGCTGACCACGGTCACCGGTGATAGCGGCTTCATAGGAAATTCAACAATGGTGCCTACCCCTTTTCCAGTCGGAACTATATGAACTAAGGCAGGGTCCTCGGCTAGGCTATGGGCGGAGCTTCCCTCGTGCCTCAGGTAGAGCAGTTCTTTCTCTCGATCCCAGGTGACAATTTCCGCCAAGGCCACGGGACTGGGATTCAGGGCTAACAAAAGGCTGCTTAGTACGGTGTGACCTATATCCCCCTCTGAGTCTAACACTATGCCTTCGTCTGCCAGCCAAGAGGCAGACAAATTGACTAGCCCCCCATAGTTAGGATAACATTCTACAGTCAGCCCAGCGATGTCGTACTCCTCAATCATTTCCTTAGCAGCCAGATACATTCTTGCTGAGTGCAACAATCGATCATTCCCAACCTCCACCCGCCCGATTCGGCCAGCTCTTTCAATAGCAGTCAGAACTTCGGCGGCCTGGGTATCGGTCTTGTCTGTGGCTCTGGTTAGCAGGTCCTCCATCTGAATATGAAGGACATTGACACCCAACGTACTTGCTATGTCCCACTCGTCATAGGTCATGTCTTGGGGGCCGGCTACACGCCAGGTTGGCCTTGGGCCCACCAAGCCGACATTAGTAGTCCTATACTGCTCAGCAACCATCGCGGTGTGCGCCATCTGTGATATGGTAGCGATGGATCCGGCCTCGCTCGGCAGACCGTAGACCCAGCGATAGTGCAGATCGTTGTGCCAAAGGACACTAGCAAAGTGTTGCACGCAGGCGAACGAATAGGTCTCAGGATAAGGTAGTGCCCACAGCACGACAGGTGCACGGATGCCTCGCACCAGTTGGAACTGTAGGGAGTCTACCACCCAGCTACAGTGCAGAATCACCAGCAAATCCAATTCAGCGTCGCGCAGATCATTTACAGCTCTTTGGGCATCGGCGGCATCCCATACAGTCGCGCCTGGGGCAACGACCCTAAGCCCGGCCGCCGATAGTTGGTGCACAGCCTCTCTATGCAACGCTTCAGCTCGCTCGCCTCCTGACTCCACCCGGCTAGCGACGACTGCTAGACCAACTTTTGGAACGCGCGTCTCGTCATTACTACCCATTGCTCATACCTCCTCCACCTCTTCGACAGCTATGCTTCAGTCAACCTTTCTCAAAGAGAGTGCAAAGGCTTTCGTATAGCTGTACATAGGTTTCATAAACGACTCCATACGCGGGAAAGTTGTCAGGGATCGGCTGGTATTGGTTCTTTATTTGGACCATTTCGCTGACTGCCTGGTTTAGGTCGTTGAATATCCCAACCGCCGTGCCAGCAAGCATGGCGGCCCCTAGGCAAGCCGCCTCTTCATTCATGGTCGTAACCACTGGCCGCTGCGTAAGGTCTGCCTTAATCTGGTTCCAGATCTGACTGCGAGCGCCGCCGCCCAAGCAGCGGACCTCGCTGACCGGAATACCCAGGCCCTCAAGCACATCGATGTTACGCTTTACGATACAAGCGATGGCTTCCATGATTGCTCGAATGTAGTGTGCTCTGGTGTGGCGCATAGTAAATCCATAGAAAACCCCCTTGGCCTTTGGGTTTGCCTCGGGTGCCATGGCTCCCTGTAGATGGGGGAGCATTACCAAGCCCTCGCACCCTGGTGCAATCAAACTGGCCTGCTGCCCAAGAATGTCATATGGATCCATCCCCCTCTCTTGCGCCTCGTCAATCTCTGGTCGGCAGAAGGCATCGCGGAACCAGCGAAGGGCCATGCCCCCCGTGGTAAAAGTGTGTTCTATATAAAGGTCTGGAATGCCGTGATAATGACAAGGCATTTGCTGGTTGGGATCAAAAATTGGTTTTTCCACAGTGGCGCATATAGCCAGTGCCGCGCCAGTGTTCTCTGAGAAGACGCCCGGCCTGATGTTTCCAACGCCAATTGCCCCCGCCGCTTGGTCCAGGGCACCAGTACAGACAACCGTTCCCGGCCAGAGCCCCAGTTCGGCTGCGATCTCCGGCAACAGCTCCCCCACTGGTTCACCTGGTTCTCGAATCTCGGGCAATTGCTCGAACGACACCTCCAGGTATTGGAGCATTTCCGGCCACCACGCCTTTGTTGTGAGATTCCAATAGACAGTAGATGTAATCAACGAGCCCTCACAGACGCACTTGCCTGTCAGCCGGTAAATGAAGTAATCTTCTATGAGCAGATACTTGCATACTTGCTTGTAGATGTCAGGTTCGTGGCGCTTCAACCAGAAGATTTTGGAAGCAGGCCACGTTGGCACGATGGAGACTTGCCCAGTGATCTTGTAGGTCGCTTCATTGCCGAATTCGTGGGCCAGGATGTCAGCCTCCTCCTGCGCTCTGTTGTCCAGCCAGACGATGGCCGGACGGAGCGGCTCGCCTGCCCTATCAATGAAGATCAGCGTCTCGCCTTGTGCAGAGATGCCTAGTGCCTTGATTTCCTTCGGTTGAGCCTTGGTCTTCTGGACAACTTCGGCGATGGCCTCTTTAAAAGCGTGCCAGTAGGTTGTCACCTCCATCTCGACTGAGAGGGTGTCAGGGGTCAACAACCCGTATTCTTTCGTCGCCAACGCCAGCATTTTGCCGTGGCGATCAAACAAAGCCATCTTTAAGGCAGTGGTACCAAGGTCGACACTGATGATCTTATCCATCCCATTCACCTGTGTTCCTGGACCAAGACCGAGATGCTTAAGGGCTCGGGGCACAGCTCCAGCTTAGAATGGCCGTCTGTTCACCGACGTTAAGTAACGTGTGCGGCACTCCTTCCGGGATTAGGATAGCGTCGCCCTCCTCCAACTCGTAATACTTGCTGCCCTCCGTGTGCAGCAAGACGTGACCTTGGACAACGAAGAATACTTCGTGCGAGTCAGGATGCCCGTTATCCACCAAGCCGCGCTGGCCGGGGTGCAGGGTAGAGGTGCCAAATGTGACCTTGCCGGTGCTCACGTACTCCCGGCAGTGTTCGTCGCCCTCCATAAAATTGCGCGCATCCTTTCGTCGAACGACTTTCGGTTCCCCTGAGGCCATGGTTAGCCACCTCCTAATATCATGAATGCAGTGAGTAACCGAGTTCGCGGTACAGTAAGTGCAGATCAGACACCGACCCACTCAGGGGCCATGGCCTCGTGGTCGGAGGTTGTGAATCATTTGTAGGGATTTGTAGGGTGCGTGAAACGCACCGTGCACTACAGTCTGTGGTGCGTTTCACGCACCCTACGCATTGTGGACACCATGACGCAAAATCGAATAATTCACAACTTCTCAGTGCTTGAGCCAAGGTAGACTCGAAATATCTCTGTGTGCCTTTGGCGTCTATGCCCTAGCTGACCAGGTCCGCGTGAGTGGGGGATAGCGTCAAACTCGGGGCTTGACAAAATATGGGACGTCTTATTGGCTTTGTGCTTTGGCTGAAATCAACGTTTCTTGAAGCTCCTGAAGGGCTTCCTTAGCCGTCCACTTGTCCCGAAAAACTCGGGCGATGGCACGAGTGATAAACTCGGGTTTCTCATGCTGGAAGATGTTTCGCCCAACTGAGCAACCAACAGCCCCCACGTCACGTGCCTCCTGCATTCGAGTCAGTAGTACTTCGTCACTGACAAGTGTTCCACCAGCCAAAACAACCGGCCGGTCGCAGGCACGAATAATATCGCCAAAGGACTGAGCACTGCCGCTCCAGTTGACTTTGACGATATCGGCCCCCAGTTCAGCACAGAGCCGAGCATTGCGAAGCAAGTAGTCCACACCGAAGCTCGTCGCCATATCGGATACGCTTTGGTAGGCGTTTGGGTACTCGGCCTCAGCAATCAAAGGCATGCCTAACCAATTACAACTCTCTCCGATATCCGACAGGTACGTTATTATCTCTGGCTCGTTCTCACAGGCTAAGGCAACATATACAACTACAGCGTCAGCACCGATGGTCAAGGCCTCCTCAACTGAACCAATCGGCGTGATCGAGGCACCACCTGGGCGACCGGCAGATGAGGCGGTCAACATCAAAGCCAAAGAAGTAGTCGGCCTGAAAAACTGGGCTGAGGAGTTGGCCATCCCTCTACCAAGCATTAGGACGTTTGCCCCGCCCGCTAGCACCTCATGAATTCGCGCCGTCGTATCGTACAACCCACTCAGAAATGTCGGCGAGGTCATTCCATGATCAAGTGCACAAATCACGCAAGAATTCGTCTCAGGCTCAATAAGCCGTTTTGTGCGTATGAGTTTTCCGGTTGATGCTGCCATTCCTCGTGGCACTCCTTTTGGTATCCACCCAACGACATCTGCAATGAGTCTTATCGTGATTCAGTTTCTCATTTGCCAGAGTTACTCTCTAGCTTTTGTTCGGCATCCGATCGACCAGTTCATAAAAGCTTTGATACTATCAGTGCTTGGTGGATTTGGTCGTGTTCTTTGGAGGTTAGGGGAAGGATCGGACTCCGAGTAGGACCGGCGGGCCTGCCAAGCATCTCTACGCCCGCCTTGACCGCGGAAGGGAAGTTGACTGATACAGCAATAGCGCGGGCAATAGGCAAAATCTGGAAGTATATCTCCCGAGCTTGGTCATAATTACCTGCCCTGATTGCGTTGAACATTGCCACGAGTTCGACTGGAGCCAGGTTGCCAAACGCGACTATAGCGCCGCTAGCACCCATGCAGAGCGAGGGAAAAAGTACATCATCCCCGCCTTCGATGATGGCAATCTTATTACCTACTCGCGCAATCGCTTCCGCCACGTACCACGCACGGCCGCTACTTTCCTTCAAGCCTACAATATTCTCCAGCTCGGAAAGCTTCTCGAGGGTATCCATATCAATGTCAACGTTAGTGTGAGGGGGGATATTGTATGCGATGATCGGCAAGTCAACTTTTTTGTCGATTGTCTTGAAGTGATGCAATAAACCTTCTTGGGTCGGAATGAGATAAAAGGGAGTGATTACGAGAACTGCGTCCGCTCCGGCTTCCTTCGCCTCTCTGCACAATTGAATTGTCTCGGAAGTCGATGGAGCGCCGGCGCCAGCGATGATCTTGACTCGCCCGTTGGCAGTCGCTACAGATGTCTCGATGACTTTCACTCTTTCATCGCGCGTCAAAGCGGCGGCTTCACCTGTGCTGCCACAGACAACCAGACCCCACACACCCTTTTCGATAAGGTAATCAACATTCGTCTTTATTCCCTCAAGATCCAATTCGCCTTCGGCTGTGAATGAAGTCACTAAAGCCGGCGCAATCCCCGAGAACTTAAAATTGTTGTCCATTGTCTTATACCTCCATCCCTCTTGTTCCTTAATAATTGTTGAGTTGGTTAGGCAGGCAGCTTAGCCAAGTCCTAGCGCTGTTTCCCGTAAAGGTACGCTGATAATTGCGCGGGCCGCAAGGCGATGCCCTGTGTCTTTTGAGAGAGGTAACCTATTTAGATGAGGCCTGGCCATAATTCATATTTACTTAGGGTCCGTAAATGAATAACTTCCCGCATTTAGGGCGGATTTCTCAGGCAAGATGGATAGTAGTGCGTGAACTTATTCTTTTATGGACCCTTAGGTTTTTGAAGTACCTTTTCTATGCCAGTCAAACGTAAATCGCTCGATTTTCAAAAAGGATCCACAACTTTGGGCCTTGCGTTAAAATCTGTGTAAACCTTAATTGTGACCAGGCCTTATTTAGATAGATTGTAGGATTGATTTTAGATGCTCCCCCCCGGACCAGTTCGATACACTATTACCTCAAAAGCATCAGAGACATGATATTCATGTGATAAAAGTACAGGTTGCTGATTGCTCAGGTAATCCACTTGCCGAATGTAAAGTAGCGAAGCTCCTTCACGTATGCCAAGGTGGCGAGACAATTCCTTATCTGCCTTGACGGCTGACAGCCTGGCGATACCGTGGTGGATGGTCAGATTCAGTTCTGAATGGAAATACTCATATATTGACCGCTCCCCTAGCAAGTGCAAGTCCTCTATCTTGTTCGGCGTGAGGGAACGGGCGAAAATATCCAAAGAGTAGACCACGGGCCGGTCATCAGCGACGCGAACGCGTTCCACCACAACTACTTTCGCATTTGATTCTATATTAAGACTTTCAGCCAAATCTGCATCGGCTTGCTCTTCGCGGATAATCAAGTGAGACGTACCTGGGATTGATCCAGCAGACGAGATCATATCAGTGATGCCATAGTTTACATTTAGATTTTTTAGTATGAACCGAGACCGCACGAATGTTCCCACACCATGGCGCCTGATAATCAGGCCTTGGTTCTCTAATGTGCGCAGAGACTCACGTAAGGTTGCACGTGACACGCCTAGCGCATCTACGAGTTCCTTTTCAGGGGGTAGCTGTGAACCCGGCTCAAACGCCCCTGAGAGGATAGCTTTGCGAAGTTGGTCAGCTACCACCTCAGTCGCAGTCGAAAACGTTGCTTTAACGAAAATTGACATGATGACCAACCTTCTGATGAATAGATGTCTGACATCCTAATGTCTGAATTATAGCATTTAAATGATAAAATGTCAATACCCAATTTGCTTTGCTTAGGACCTGTAAAAACGCTCATGCATAGCATCCTGAAAGCACCCAATGTTCTGTGTAGTCACGCGAGTGCATGAAACGGCCCTGTTTCGCTTTTAGGCGTGTTTTAGGACGGCTTTAGGGCTCCTCCTACTGGATCGCACTACCGAAGCGCAGGTCAGGCACCCTGTGTAAGAAGTTCCGTCACAGGTTTCAGGAGATCTTTAGGGGGTCTTTAGGCCCCTCCCTTCGGCTCGTTCAGCGCCTGGCGCACCTTATCGGTCAGCGCCACAGCGCCAAACGGTTTCTGCAAGAGAGCCCCATCCGACTCCAGCACACCATGGCGCAGAATCGTCTCATCGTCCGTATAGCCCGAAATGAAGAGAACCTTCAGTCCGGGGTGAACCTGGCTAAGTCGCTCGGCTACAACCCTGCCGCTCATGCCAGGCATGACGATGTCAGTCAGTAGCAAGTGGATGGGGCCAGGATGGCGAGCAGACACCTGCAATGCCTTCTGACTATCTCGTGCTTCCAGCACCGTGTAACCCTGATCCTGCAATATATGCCGGGCCATATCACGCACCCTCTCGTCGTCTTCGACCAGAAGAATGGTTTCGTCACCCGTCGGCAAATCGATCGTCTCCAGGGGGTCTGCCGCCTCCTGGGAAGTATCCGCCCTGTGATGGGGCAGACGAGGTTGGTCTTGCCGGATCCGATCCTGGCGTCGCCGGACCGTAGAGACACTGATCTGACCCAACTGGGCCAGCAACTCAGGCGTTGTTTCTATTTCGCCGTGGGCGGCGAGATGCTTGGCCATCCAAACTAAGTTGGGCGTGAGGCGTTCGGGGCAGATATAGTCCACGCTCTCGGAGATAACCCGCAGGGTGTCATCCACCTCGGGACCATAGGTGCACCCTCTTTGCTTGCGCCTGCTCTTGCGGTGC
>JAHELX010000086.1:13704-14270 GCA_024643945.1 Anaerolineales bacterium | reverse complement strand
GGGGCAATCTCAAAGCTTCCCGCCTGGCTTTTGAATGGGCCATCAGGGGCGCACGATAGACATGAAAGCTCTGAAACGAATCAAGTCATCGGGTAAGTTAATGATGCTTATTGTCCTGGGCAGCCTGCTAGTCCTCCCGGCTTGCCAGTTTCTTAACCCATTGGAGGCTCCATCACCGGTATCCAGGTTAGCTCCGCCTACTTCTAACTTCCCTGTGCCCCTGAAGTGGCAGCAAAGCCTGGATTGCACCTCAGTTCTACCACCACAAGCTTGGGGCGAGACATTTGTCGTTCCGAATTATTCCTGTCCAAACAGTTGGCTCTACGCGCTGAACGTCGAATCAGGCGATATCCTCTGGCAAAGAGGAGGAGATGATTTTCCGGTGACTAACTGGCCCGGCTCGCGCCTCAGCCAGGGGGGCAAATTGATTGTTGGCACCGATGAGAGAGTGCAGGCTGTAGATCTCCGCACCGGGGAAACCCTTTGGACAGCGCCTTCCTTTATTCCGGTACGCAACGTGGCTTATGGTGAAGGAAAGGTTTTTGTCGGAGTCGAATGGACTATGT
>JAHELX010000086.1:0-13694 GCA_024643945.1 Anaerolineales bacterium | reverse complement strand
AAGCCAATGGCAATACGCTCTCAGTCTATGACGACAGCCATTGTAGAGAACGGCAAGCTGTATAACGGCGCTTTCGTCATGGATGCCGCAACCGCTACGCCAGTGTGTGTGCATCCAGAGTATGCTGGTAGCATAAATCCTGGGGACTTGTTTTACGATCTCCCCCTGATTGATGGCGTGCTGTATATCAGCACCTCGTCGAGCGTCGTTGCGTTTGACACCGTCGCCTGCCAGCCCAGGTGGGAGTACCAACCCCAGGCCAGAGTCGGAGGGAAGCGACCGAGAGTGGTCTCTAATCCTGCCGTCTTGAATGGTATCGTGTACGCCATTTTCTCGGATGCGACGCTGCGGGCCATCAATCAGCAAAGCGGTATGGAGGTAGGCTATTGGCATGCCGAGGCCGTCAAGTATTCACGCAGCAATGACCAGGCGGTGCCGGGCGTCGTGGCCAGCAACGACATGTTGATTGCTTCGTTTGGGAATGGCCAACTCTATGCCTTTGGGCCGTGAGCCGGACTGTATCAGGAAGACGAGTGTTGACTTGGTAGACCGGTAGATAGGGCGGGCAGGATGTCCGCCTTTTTCTTGTTCTGTGCTTCTATTGCGTTATTTTCTAACTTAGGATACCCTGCCGCAGACAACTGCCTGGCACTGACCCAGACGGTGGGCCTGTCACGAACGGTTCACAGCTACCAGTACGAGTGCGCAGCCTCCCTGGAGCAAAGCGGAAAGGACAAACTCCGCTGCCTGACCGGAGCCGACTACCGTTCGACGGGACTCACGGCAGGCTCCAGCGGCGAGTCTTTCGCCTATGGCTACGACCCCGTAGGCAATCCCGTCTCGTTGCGCTTCGCGGGACAGGCTGTCGCACCGTCCAGACTCGCACCCTGACCGCCACCAGCGTCGTCACCTACGCCTACCCTTCGACTGCGCTCACCTGTGCCTGCCCCGTGCCGGGACGGTGCGCCACAAGTGCAGGCAGGGCAGGCGATACGGCCAACCGGCTCAACTACTTCTATGAAGACGGCCTCCAGACTGACCTGGATTGGGAAACCAATCCCCTGCGCTGCGAGGACTTCGCCCCCTGGCTTCACTATGAGGACTTCGCCCCCTGGTTTCACTTCGAGGACTTCGCGGCAAGTTGCGCACCCAAGGCACCAACGTGTATACTTGGGACGCTGCCAACCGCCTGGTGAGTGCGAATGTAGACGGCATGGCCAGCAGCTTTGAGTATGATAGCTCAGGCAATCGCACGGCCCAGACGGTGGATGGCGTAACAACTGAATACGTGTTGGACGTAGGCGGTGGGCTGCCCGAAGTGATCGTCGCCACCGTGGGCGGTGCGAGCACGCGGTACGTGCAGGTGCAGAGTCAAATCCTGTCGGAGTACGCCGCTGGGGCATGGGGTACGTTTTGTCGGATCACCTGGGTTCAGTGCGCCAATTGGTTGGTTCCGACAGCCAGGTGGATCTGGCCCAGAGTTTCGACCCCTTTGGGGTCCCGTTCGAGACTTTTGGTTCCGGTGAGAGCGACTTCGGATACACCGGGGAATGGTGGGATGCTGAGGCGGAGTTGCTCTACCTGCGGGCGCGGTATTATGATCCCGTAGGAGGGCGGTTCGTCTCGAAGGATCCGTGGCAGGGGGATATGTCCAGGCCGCAATCGTTGAATGCCTGGAGCTACGTACAGGGGAATCCGCTCAATTTTACTGATCCCAGTGGCCGGATTTTCTGCCCGTACGGAGTGGACCCGGAGACCGGTACCTGCAATCCTCCTCGATGGGGAGGTCGAGGGGAAGGGTTGCCGCTGGCTTTTGCTCGAACGGCGGCGGCAGACCCAGCCAGCGCGACCGCTCAGGTTGCCCTCTCAGTTTTGGCGTACCTATACTTCAGACTGACAGATAATCTACAACCAGGCCCACCCCCGCTGCGAGTTGGCAGTCCCTGGGAGGGTTTACGCGAGTGGTTACCGCTTGGGCAGCAGCCAAGTTCCCTCATTCCCGGCCCGGCGTTGGGTAGCACGACTGAGTGGCTGCCAGCAGTCCTGCCAGGGCCGTATGTGGATCTGCCAGGGACAACCACGTGGGTTCTCGACTTGCGGCTGATACAGCCGTGCTTTGAAGATAGTATATTGCTCTTTGCACCACTTAAATTTGGCCAGGCATCAGTGGGTCGAAGATTTACACGACCTGAAAAGTCTGACTTCAAGTACGCAGGCTGGGAAGTTGAAGATGTAGCTGAAGGGTTGAGGACTGGCCAGATTAACCCCGATGAGCTTCCGGTTCAGTTCATAAGACGTGATGGTGTCAGATATGCCATTAACAATAGATCACTGAAAGCTCTTCGAATGGCAGGCATGGAGCCGACCATCTTGATTGATATCACGGGGCACCCATATTATGAACCAGAACTGACGCGGAGACTGGAGGAGGCTGCAAGGTTGGAAGTTGACCTCAACAATGTTCCTATTCGGGGGAGGTGAGTCTGAAGATGAAACGTGAGATTGACTTGCCGTTTTCGAAAAACTGGACGGCCGAAGGACCCCAGGTAAAGATTGCCCCTGGTCAGGTGGTTATACGATATGACTACGTGCCTAAGATAGGGGAGAGTCACTGGGTGACCATAAAGTTCACAAGGGTTATCGCTTACAGGTATATGGATGAAACCTGCTGCACGGCATCACCGGCCATCATAGGTGATGGGATGGTGGAGTTTGACCTTGATGATTCGCCGTGGCTACATGAACTCAAGGAGAGTCGAGATCGGTTCTTTGTAACAGGTTCCATTATGCATGAAATGTACGGTCAGTTCAACTTTCACTACTATGGTCTATGGTTCGGTGAAGAAGGGTGTTTCGAGATAGTTGCACGATCATATGAGATTGAAACAGATTAGTTCTTGCTCTCCAGGACAAAAGTAGGGCGCGATTTCCCACACCTGTCATCGCGTAAGGCCAATAGGCAGGTATGGTGAAAACCTATCCATCGTTTCTTGGGCATTGGGTATCAGATAGGGAGCGGATAAGCGGATGGGGATGATACATCCGCTTATCCGTTGCGCTTCTCTCTGGCCACCCGCGTCATCACTTATACCTATGAGTGCGCAGCCTCCCTGAAGCAAAGCGAAAGGGGCGCCGCCAACCAGCTGACGTCCGTGACCAGTGGTACTTTAACAACCAGCTTTGAGAATGACGGCTTGGGCAACCGGACCGCGACGCGGTGGACGGTGTTGAGACGCGTTATGTCCTGAACAGTTCGGCAGGGCTCACTGCAGGCGTAGCTGGCGGCCTCTCGATTTCGCTCGGGGCAAGCTTACCCGAAGTGATCGCCACCACCACGGGCGGGGCGAGCACGCGCTACGTGCAGGTGCAGGGTCAAATCCTGGCGGAGTATGAGGCCGGGGCGTGGGGGTACGTCCTGCCGGATCACCTAGGCTCAGTGCGCCAAGTGGTCGCCGCCGCCGGGCAGGTGACCCTGGCCCAGAGCTATGATCCCTTTGGGGTCCTCATGTCCCAATCTACCAATTTCCCAGTCTCCCAACCTTTTGGCTATACGGGCGAGCAGGTGGATGGTAGCACGGACTTGCTCTTCCTGCGAGCGCGGTATTATGATCCCGCCACCGGTCGGTTCCTGAGCAAGGATCCCAATCCAGGCAATGTCTACCAGCCACAGACTCTAAACCCTTACGTCTATATACTGAACAATGCAATTAATGATCGGGATCCAAGTGGCGAACAAGGCGAGAACTTCCTCGACGAGTTTCTAAAAGGGGTTGTCTACCAATTCATAGATAACAACTACTCGGCTTTAGGCATTCCAGAACAATCCAGGTCATTGCTCAGGAGAGGCGCTGATGAGGTAGCAGCAAAATATGGGGATTCTGTCGCCTTCCAGCTTGGCCGCTTGACAGGTTCGGTGATCACAATTGGGCAGGCTTTCATGGAGGTCGAGGGCGGCGTCTCAATTATGGGCTGTGGCGCTGTCGGTGGGTTGGTGACCGCCGAAACTGGCATAGGGGCGGCTACTGGTGTTGGGGTGGTCGTTGTGGGCGCGGCAGTCACTGCGCATGGTGTAGTTGTGGGAGTAGTGAGTGCAGCCAATGCAGGTGACATCGCGGGTAATATCTATTGGATGGTGGCCGAGGGGAGTAAGGGAGGATCTGGTCAGCCTGGTGGTCTCAATCCTAGAAATATTAGATATTCTCAGAAGTACTATTCGTCAACGGGAATAAGAAGAGACACTGGTGAACGATACACTGTTGAAGAGAACGCGGAACTTCTAAGAAATAACCCTGACAAAGATCTACCGCCAATCAGGGTGTTTCGAAAAGAAAAGTTTATGGATGAATGGGGCCCGCTTGAGAAATATGGTCATAGAGGTGACCCTGTAAATCTCATTGATGGGGAAATTTACACACTTGACCATCGGAGATTAGTGGCTTATCGAATGGCGGGAAGAGACTCAATCCCAGTGCGGTGGGCCACTTTAGACGAGATACGTAGCGATCGATTTAAGTTTTCAACTCCTAATGGTGGGACCAGCATCGTTCCAAACCCTTGATGCTCTTTCCAACTACAGTCACACCAAGTATCTCTAACAGGTTTTGAAAGGTTAATTTGCAAAACAGAGGTGACGAATGAGAACTTGGATCCAACTGACCGCTGAGAAAGCGCACACTCTATATTGTGTTCCAACAGAGGTAGCTGCAGCAGATAATAACGCTTTCTTTGGTCTGGTGCATCATTCATTAGACCTGGATGGTCCTTGGCCGCTCGTGGCATTTCTGCAAGATGGCACTTACTCTGGTGTCATAGCATTTCACATCTTCAGTGTCTTACCCGAAGCTCTAGAATTTGAAGGCTTCAACCCATTAACGGAAAAGGGAGGATATCTTAGCCTGAAGCGGCAAGAAGTAGCAGGTCTAATAAATCTTCTCCGGCTGTATGCGCAGCGACTACCTTCAATGCGCAAGATCGAACAGAAGATGTTCAGAAAAATTGAAGCTTCAGAGTTAGCCGATTTCCATCTCCATCCAGAGTGGTTTCCAAATACAAAGCGAGATCACTACTATCAAGTTTATGATCCCTTGGTTGAATTGAGGAAGAATTCGACTGCTACTATTTTGATTTTCAGCACGGGACACACAGGACCTTCTGAAGCTCCTTCGAACTTGTTCTTTCAAATTGGTCGATTCCCAAAGCAAGCTCTACAGGATGCGTCTTTCACCCCCCTAGATCATTCTCTTGCTCGAATCAATCTTGATCGGAGTGGCATGCAGGAGCTCGCGTCTCTGTTGGAAGCATGTCTAGATCATCTCGCGGATTGATGGTGGTCGGATTGTAAAGTGTTTTGTTTCTATATGATGGTGTCGATTGGGTTTGGCTCGACTGTGTCAATCGGATCATTATTGCCGAATCATCACTATTTTGCCTGCGTGGAAAGTGGCGGTGTCGATGTGTTTCTGACAACCGACGACCAGTTGCTGCGCCAGGCAGCAGCCCACAGCGATGAGTTGCGAATTCAAGTGGAGAACCCTTTGACTTGGCTGCGGGAGGTGAGCTAGGATGGATACGACGATGATGAGCTTGGAAGAGATTCGATTGAAGGGATTGAAGGTGCTGTCCCGAGAATTAGGGGCAGTCGGCTTGGTGCGCTTTTTGCAACAATTTGAAACGGGGTATGGCGATTACACAGCCGAGCGGCATGCCTGGCTTAGAGAACGCAGCGTCTCCGAAATAGCTGAAGAAATCGAAGGGGAGCGAGACGCCAGCGATAGTCTGGCATAGCACGACAGGATAAGAGGGAGAATGGGTAAAAGATAGACAAGACGGACGTAACTGTCCGTCTTTTTGTTATTGACCTGGAAGTCGCTAACTGGCTGGTCGGCACCGAAGTGGATGGCGTGGTCGGTGCACCAGGCAGACAGTGGGTGGGGTGACAACTGAATACGTGCTGGACGTCGCGGATGGTCTCCCCGAAGTGATCGTCGCCACCACAGGTGGGGCAGGCGCAGAGTCAAATCCTGGCGCAGGACGAGGCCGGGGCGTGCGGATATGTGGCGCCGGCTGGCTGGCTGGCGCTGTCAGGGGCAACTGGCTGACGCCGCCGGGTAAATAGGTATGACCGTAGCCCTGCTTTTGGACGACCACAAGAAAACGCCCCTATGACGTGCTCGTCCGCGCAAATGTGGAACAACTCCAGTTCCTGGGCGCTTCCATGCGCCGGGGTATTTGTTTTCGCATCTCGGGCGCAACGAAAGGTCAGCGGCGATGTTTGACACCCCGATTACTTCGGAGCATAATACGCGTGCGGGGTATGGGGACAGGTCACGCTGAAGGAATTGACGGACCAGCAGAAAGCGTCAGGAGGTAACGGAAATGGGGCGTATGCGTTGGCAAGAGCGAATTGTGATTGCACCGGATTTGCATCACGGTGATCCCTGTATCAAAGGAACCCGTATTCCTGTGGCGATGATTGTGGGAAGCCTGGCGGACGGCATGACGCCAGAGGAAATCCAGGAAGCCTATCCGCAGCTAACTGCCGAAGATATTCAAGCGGCATTGGCCTATGCCGCTGATTTGATACACCAGGAGGTCCTGGCGCCACTACCGGTGTAGGGATAGACTATGCGTGTCAAAGTTGATGAAGATCTGCCCAAAGCGGCCGTTGAGAAGCTTCGGGAGAGAGGTTATGAGGCGGCCAGTGTGGTGGAGCAGGGGCTGGGCGGCCTGAAAGACCCCGCTTTGTGGCAGGCTGTTCAGGATGAACAACGGTTCCTGGTGACGGCGGATAAAGGGTTTGTCGATATACGTTTCTATGCGCCGGGCACACATACCGGTGTGCTGTTGCTACGTCCTGACCACGATGGTATCCGGCCGATTGTTGAGCTTTTGGAACAGCTTCTGGCAAGTTACGATTTGCAGGCTTTGGCCGGGACGGTCACCATAGTCACCCCCCGAGGTATTCGAATCCGACGCGCAAAAGCGTGAAGCTACAGACGTCTCCGATTGTAGCCGCGCAGAAACCAAAATACATCCATCGTCCTCGTATGAAGGCGTTGGATTTCAAGAACTTAGCCTAATCTGGAGAGTTACGATTTGCTTAACCTGTCATAGATGGCGAAACAAACAATGCTAGTTGCTGTTTCGTTGGTGGTAGTTATCTCGCAGGTGGGGTGGACATGGGGTCCGCCTTTTTTTGTTGACTTGTACCACAATCGCGCTACTCCGGGACTTGCAGCCACTTGCTGGCGCAAGGCAGTAGCGTGTATACTTGGGATGCCGCCAATCGGTTGATAGCCGTCAGCGGTCAGCAGTCAGCCGTCAGCTACGAGTACAATGGCCTCGGCAATCGGGTGGCGCAAGCGGCGGACGGCGTAAGAACTGAATACGTCTTGGATGTCGCAGGTGGTCTCCCCGAAGTCATCGTCGCCACGACGGATGGAACGAGTACCTACTATGTGCAAATCCAGAGGCAGGTGTTGGCGCAGCAGGAAGCAGGTGCGTGGGCTTACATCTTGCCGGATCACCTGGGCAGTGTGCGCCAGTTGGTCGGCTCCGAGGTCCACCTGACCCTCGGACAGAGTTACGATCCGTTCGGTGTTCCATTCGAGAACTCCGGGTCTGGCGAGAGTGCCTTTGGGTACACTGGTGAGTGGTATGGGAGTTACAATGAGTTGCTTTTCCTGCGGGCGCGGTATTATGCTCGGGCATGGGGCGGTTTGTTTCCAAGGACCTGTGGCAGGGGGACAGCTCCAGACCGCAATCGTTGAATGCCTGGAGCTATGTACAGGGGAATCCTCTCAATTTTACTGATCCAAGTGGCCGGATTTTCTGCCCGTACGGAGTGGACCCGGAGACCGGTACCTGCAATCCTCCTCGATGGGGAGGTCGAGGGGAAGGGTTGCCGCCGGCTTTTGCCCAAACAGCGGCGGCAGACCCAGCCAGCGCGACCGCCCAGGTTGCCCTCTCAGTTTTGGCGTACCTATACTTCAGACTGGCGGATAATTTCCAACCAGGCCCACCACCGCTGCAAGTTGGCAGTCCCTGGGAGGGTCTACGAGAGTGGTTACCGCTTGGGCAGCAGCCGAGTTCCCTCATTCCCGGCCCGGCGTTGGGCGACACGACGGAGTGGCTGCCCGCGGTCCTGCCAGGGCCGTACCTGGATACGCCAGGGACAACCACGTGGGTTCTTGACTTCCGGCTGATACAGTCGTGTCTTGAAGACGGCATCATACTGGCCTCTGCGCAAGGTGACATACGATTCATCAATCCCGGAACACTTCGCTGGACACAGCGAACCGCAGGGGGCAGAGGCAGGGCGGCACAACTGCGGCAAAGCATGCTGGAGAAAGGATGGGATGGCCCGCCTATAGATGTAGTTGAGACGGCTGATGGGCTAGTCACAGTAGATCACACAAGGGCTGCCACTGCGCTGGAGCTTGGTATGGACAGGATTCCAGCCAGAATCCACCAACCTGATGAGCCTTTACCAGTCGATGTGATAAGGAGAGCTAGATTCAAAGCAGCAGATGGTACAGTTGCAAAGACTTGGGGCGAGGCAATTGCTATTCGGGCGGGCCGACAGCGACCACCTTTGCCCTCAACAGGGACGGATCAGGTGCCTAGACTACCATAGGGATGGGAAGGGGCAATAATTATGACTCCAAAGTCTGATTTTACAACGCGTGAACCTCACTTTGATTTTGATACACCTCGGGGATACAAGTGGCTTCTAAAGCGTGGGTTAGTAGGATACTATGATTCTTCCCCCCTTGAACCGTGGTACTATCTTGAACGTGATGAAGTGTTCGATGTAACTGATGAGTGGCCACATGGGCCTGCCAAAGACCGGCTTGTGGCTTTTGCCAGACGGCAGGACAGTGATGATGTAGCTTGCTTCGAAGTCGGGCCACAAGGCGCCAATAGTGTGGTGATCATTCACGGATGGACAAATGCTGGATATGACATCGTAGCCGAGTACAGAACCTTTTGGGAATGGCTAAGGTCAGTTATTGACGACATTGGCGAGTGGGTGGAGGGAGACCAAGACAATTGAGGCATATCTCTGACATTATCCTTGTTGCAAACTTACAGGAGGCGGCAAGGTCGAAATCTCCCTGCCTTTTTTACCAACATCACTTACTGATCCAAAGCTCGCCTACATAATTGGGATGCCGCCAACCGCCTGGTGGGTGCGAATGTAGACGGCGTGGCCAGCAGCTTTGAGTATGATGGCTCAGGCAATCGCACGGCGCAGACGGTGGGTGGGGTGACAACTGAATACGTCTTGGACGTCGCCTGCGGATTGCCCGAAGTCATCGTCGCCACCACGGGCGGGGCAGGTACAGGGACAAATCCTGGCGGAGTACGACGCCGGGGCGTGGGCGTATGTGCTGCCGGATGCGTTGGGCAGCGTGCGCCAAGTGGTCGCCGCCGCCGGGCAGCTTGTGCAAAAGGGGCCTCATCGTTTGTGCTGGGATCATCACTGGGTTATAATTGACATAGGATCAGGTAGACAATCACCGAAGACGAGGCGGAGACTCCCGAGTGCCGAAGATATATCTCGACGTTTGCTGTCTGAACCGTCCCTTTGACGATCAGAGCCAGGCGCGGATCAGGCTTGAGGCAGAAACGGTTCTTATGGTGCTGGCCCGGTGCGAGGCAGGTGCCTGGGAGTGGGTCGGCAGCGAAGTGATTGAGTTTGAGATCAAACAAACGCCGGACCCGGAACGGATGCGGCGGACGCACGTGTTGGCCTCCCATGCCCACCGATCTGTCTCTGTCGGAAAGGCAGAGATTAAGCGAGCACAACAGTTGGAGGACTGGGGTATCTCAGCCTTTGATGCGCTACATCTTGCCTGCGCGGAAAGTGGCGGCGCCGACGTGTTTCTGACGACCGACGACCAGTTGCTGCGCAAGGCAGCAGCCCACAGCGATGAGTTGCGTATTGAAGTGGAGAACCCTTTAACTTGGCTGCGGGAGGTGAGCTAGGATGAATACGACGATGATGAGCTTGGAAGAGATTCGATTGAAGGGATTGAAGGTGCTATCCCGAGAATTAGGGGCAGTCGGCCTGGTGCGCTTTTTGCAGCAATTTGAAACGGGGTATGGCGATTACACAGCCGAGCGGCATACCTGGCTTAAAGAACGTAGCGTCTCTGAAATAGCTGAGGAAATCGAAGGGGAGCGAGGCGCCAGCGATAATCTGGCATAGCACGACAGGATAAGAGGGAGAATGGGTAACAGATAGACAAGACGGACGTAACTGTCCGTCTTTTTGTTATTGACCTGGAAGTCGCCAACTGGCTGGTCGGCACCGAAGTGGATGGCGTGGTCAGCGCGGACGATTGATATCGCTGGCAATCTCGACAATTAGTTCGAGGAGCTTCTCTATTGCGTGGCGCTTGACGTAATCTGCCTGATACTCTTTAAATTCGCAGGTGGTGAGGGGCTCTAACTCATCCAGGTATTGACTCAGTTCAGCCAATTTTTGGCGTATAAGGGGCTCGTCAAGCGCTGGCACGACGCATCTCCTCGGCGCGGCGGGTCAAGTACTCTTTCAGAGCATCCCGGTACTTGTGCGTGTCCCAAAATCGCCGAATGGCGTACGATCTCCAATTTTCCCACGTACGAGGCTCCGCCTCGAACAATAGGACGCCATCCCGCGCCACTTGATACCCTAACAGTGGCTCAACGTGATTGAGCACGGTCAAATCTACCTCAGCCTGAAACAGCCGGCTGAGGCCATCCCACAACCTGGTGCGTTGAGTGGTTGAGAGGGGATGCTTCACCAACACGCCAATATCTGTGTCGCTGTCCTGACGGGCGCGACCGCGAGCAGACGAGCCGAACAACACAACCAGGCGCAGGTCAAACGCGTCTACCAATGGCCGTAGTTGCTCAGTGATGGAGGGGAGAGTCTTATAGGGTTGCCAATCTGGCCCATCTTCGATGGTATCCACGCCAACACTCCCGAAGTTAGAATCAAAGCGATTGTATCACATTGCCCCCGATCGGTCAAAGGGATCCTCTCTACCGCCTGACCCAGGCCGACTGTAGCAGCGGTGAATCCTTCGCCTATGGATAGGACGCCAAAGTGAAATACAACCGCATCTACTCGGCTGTCACCCGGGCAACAGGGATGACGACGACCTCTAAGTGAACCGGCGCACCAATGGCCTGGCTCAACGCGCTCTGGATGTGCTTGACCGTGTTTCTGTCCGGCGGGCTGGGAGCGTAAAAAGTAGCCGTTACTTGAAAGGCCTTCCCAGCATGCTCTACGTCGAAGCCTTCCAGTTGGGCATTGATGGCGGGGGCCTCTTCTTCCAGTACTCTCGACACCGCCTGCTGGCGCTGCCCATCGCGGATGGTCTGCACCAGGAAGAATCCCAGCGGGATGGAAATCGCCAACAAAAGCGCCAGCGTCGCAGCTAATCCCTGCCAGAAGCGTCGCTGGCGTTCTCGTTCGTCAGGGGCAGGGCGGAAACCGAATAATAGAAAGATGACAGCGCCAGCCAGGCTGATGGCGACCAGGTTGGTAGTGAAGAGCAGCAAAGCTCCCCCGGCTACATTCGGCTCGGACAAGGCGATTCCGGTGCCGGCCACACACAAAGGGGGCACCAGGGCGGCGGCGATGGCCACGCCAGGCAGGGCTGCTGCCACCTCCTTGCGCCCGATAGCGTAGGCACCGGCCGCGCCAGAGGCCAGGGCAATGACTAAATCCAACAGCGTGGGGTGAACACGGGCCATTATCTCCGAAGTCAGTTCGGTAGGGGGTGTGAGCAACGTCATCCCCACGGCAACTACCACCGCCAACGTGATGCCTTTCAGTGCCGACTCCAGGGCCAGCCGCAGCAGGCGTACATCTCCCCGTACCACTCCCATCGAGATCGCCAGGATGGGTGTCATCAACGGTGCGACCAGCATCGCGCCGATGATGACAGCCGCGCTGTTTTGCAGAAGCCCGAGCGTCGCAATGACCGCCGACAGGACGATCATCACAAAGAAGTCCACGTCGGGCCGGGCGCCGCGCCGTACATTCCGGTAGACCTCAATTTGCTCTGAGCTTTCAAGGCTGGGGAAGGCTGAGTAAAGGCTGCGCCATACTCGCCGTAACCAGAATTGCGGCAATCCCCGGTGGTGCTTGACCAGGATGACCGGCTTTTGGGTAGCGAGGGCCACCTCTTCCGGTAGGCCGCCGAACGTGATCTCATCCAGTACTCCCTCTTCCGACGCCCCCAGCAGCAGCAAGTCGCTGCGATCAGCAGCCTCGAGGATACCCTGCCTGACATCGCCGGTGCGGGCAATGCGGCGGCTGACGCGTTCGGCCTCTTCAATGTCAGCCAGTGTTTGGTCAAGCATGGCCTGCGCCTGCTGCCGGTCGGCGGGCGTAGCCGGGTCGCGGATCAGGTGCAGAGCGACAACCTCGGTTTTAGAACCGGCCGTCAGGTCCAGGCCGATTTGCACTGCCGCCAAAGCGTGGGGGCCGCCAGCGGTTGGGATGAGAACGCGATTCAGTTGATGCGGCAACTCCCCTTTAAGTACGGCCACATCACACGGAGCCTGCTGGACGATTGGATCGATCACCGGTCCCAGGTAGTAGGTTTGGGGGGTTGGCTCCCCACTCCAACCCATCAGGATCAGATCGCAGTGCTCCTCGATAGCGGTATCGAGGATGCCCTCCACCAGGCTGTATGCAATGCGAACGATAGAATGCACGGGCACGCCGGCCGCCTGGGCACCACGTTTCACCGCCCGGTCGAGGAGTGACCACCGCTGCTGGGCAGCTCGCTGCCCGGCCCGCAGCGACGTCTGTTCCGGGAGGACGACGACTTGCAGAGCGAGTACCTCTCCTCCATGCGCCCGGGCCATCGCGCCGCCGGCGCTGATAAGTGCCTCGGCTGTGGCTGGATTGGCCAGGGGGACCAACACGCGGTATTTGACCTCGGCCCGGGCTTCGAGCTCATCTCGGAAGACGGTCACCCCGGTGCGGGCCGCAACCATCCCGCGCCGGGCGTAAGCAGCGTAAAACAGGGCACCCAACCCAAACCACCCTGCTCCGATGGCGAGGGCGTTGACCGGGAACGCCGTGAGCAAAAAGAGACCGATGGCAATTGCCAGGCCAGGGATTAGCGGTGAAAAGGGCAGCGTGATCGGGCGCTGTTCGGGCAGTCGGCCAGCATGGGTAAGGACAGTGGGCACGTTGATCAAAATGACTGCGCTCAAGAAACCCAGGCCGGCCAGGGCTGCCAGTAGAGCGATGTGCCCGTACAAAGAGGTCAGGGCTGCCAGAATCCCGCTTCCGGCCAGCAGGCGATAGGGAGTCTGAAACTGACTGTGAACCGTGCGCCAACCCTGGGGCAAATAGCCGCCACGCGACATGTCGGCGCTGATACGGGCCAGGGTGAGCAGGGCACGACTCAGGGTTGCGGCCAAAATGATCACGCCCGCTACCAGAATCCACCCCTGGGCAATAAGGCCTCGCAGGTCCGTAGCCAACTCGGTCAAGGGCAATGCTCGCGCAGCCGCCACTGGGCCCAGGCTGCGCAGGGCGGCGGCTGCGACGGCGGCGCCGATTATGCCTATCCCCAACGTTGCCAGCAAAGCCCAGGGCGTGTCCTTTTTCGCCTGGCGCATCTCCTCGCCGGCCGCGAGGATCAGCCCCAGTCCCCAAAGGCTGCTGCTTAGTATGGCAA
>JAHELX010000667.1 GCA_024643945.1 Anaerolineales bacterium | reverse complement strand
GCAGCCCAAATCCCCTTGTGCACCGGCGAAGTCTGCGGCTACATGGGGATGTTGGGGGGCTCTATGGTCCTCTATCCTGAGCAGGTGATTCTCGACCACGAGACCTGCCAGGCCGCGTACGACCTGCTTCATGGATTCGAGTTCGACGCAGCCGACATGGCATTGGATGTGATTCAGGACGTGGGGCCGCGGGGACACTTTCTGACACAAAAGCATACCCGCAAGCGCATCCGTGACTTTCGGCTGTCCCCCCTGCTGCGACAGAAAGGACCTGATGGAGGCCGGCGCGATCCGCGCCAGGTGGCTTTGGAGGAGTTCAAACGCATTAATGACACGCATCACCCCCAGCCTCTGCCGCAGGAGGTTCTGACCGAACTGGACCGCATCCTGGAAGCGGCCGAGCGTGAGGCGGAAAGAATCGGTGAATAAGGAGGAAGTAGCATGACGCACAGCGATACGCCGCAACTGCAGCCAATTGTGCCCCATTACCACGTGCGCATCCTGGACGACGAGCAGTTGGAGCGACTCAGGTCGGCTACGTTGGAGATTCTGGAGGAGGCCGGCGTTCATTGCCCTTCGGACAAGGCACTGAGCATCTACGCCGAGCACGGGGCGCATGTAAATTTTGAGAGCCATATTGTCAAGCTGTCGCCCGCCGTGGTGTTGAACGCCATGGCCCACGCGCCGCGTTTCTACACGATGGGTGCGCGCTCGGCGGCCCACGACCTGAAGCTGGATGGGACGGCCATGTACTGCGCCACCGATGGCTGCGGGGTGGAGACGATTGACTTCGAAACCCGCCAGCGGCGACCTTCGGTAAAAGAGGACGTGGCCCGGATGGCCCGAGTATCCGACCATCTATCCTCCATTGGCTTCTACTGGCCAATCGTCAGCGCCCAGGATTATCCGGCGACGGCGCCGTTGCATGAACTGGACGCGTCGTTCAATAATACCGTTAAGCACGTGCAGACCGAGACGGTGATGGACGAACTGATGGCTCGCTACGCCGTTGAGATGGCCAGGGTCATCGCCGGAGACGACGCGACCCTGCACGAGCGCCCCCCCCTCTCATCGCTGATCTGCACCATCGCCCCGCTGGCACAGGACCAGGGGGGTATGGAATCGGCGCTGGTCTTCGCCGAGGCAGGCTTGCCGGTAGGCTTTATGTCCATGGCCAACACCGGCTCGACCGGGCCGGCGACCCTGGCCGGGACGGTCGTGGCCGCTGATGCTGAGATCGTGGCGGCCATGGTCTTGATCCAGATGGCCTATCCCGGTGCGCCGGTCTATCACTCGCTTATGCCTGGCATCATGCACCCGCGGACGGGAGCCTACCTGGGCAATGCCTGGGAGGGAGAGCTGTTCTACGTGGTGGGGGTCGAACTGGCTCATATGTGGGGCGTGCCCACGCTGGCTGGCATCTTCGGTACGGACGCGCCAACACCCGGCTGGCAATCGGCTGGGGATTCTGTCACCTGCTTATTGCTGAATGCGCTGTGTGGGGCAGAAACCGGCAGCGGCATGGGACTGCTGGAATCTTGTACCCTGCTCTATCCTGAGGCGGTCATTCTGGACACGGACATTTACCACCGGGTGCGCATTGATGCCGCGGGGCTGGACACCAGCCGCGAGGCGCTGGCACTGGACGTGATCAAGGCGGTGGGGCCACGCGGGCATTATCTCCGCCAGCGGCACACTCGGGACCACATGCGCCAGCGGCAGTTCTCCGATTTGACGGCCCAGCCCCAAGAGGGGGGTGGGTACCGGGACCCGATCGAGGTGGCGCGAGAGAAGGTGACGTGGATCCTCGAAAATCATCAACCGGAGCTATTGGAGGAAGCCAAAAAGGCTGAGTTGGCCCGGATTCTGGAAGCGGCGGACCGGGAGTTGAGGTAAGTCATTTTAAGGAGATGAACATATGACTAAAGCACACTCAACAACAGCATCGTCCGCTTCCTTTCCAACCCAAGCACAGGTTGTGATTATTGGCGGTGGTGTAATAGGTTGCAGCGTCGCCTACCATCTGACCAAACTGGGCTGGCGAGACGTCGTGCTGCTAGAACGCACGCAATTGACGGCAGGAACCACGTGGCACGCGGCGGGGTTGATCGTCAGTGGGTTTTCGACCGAGACAGACATCTATATGGCCAAATACACCCGCGATCTCTATGAAAGGCTCGGAGAGGAAACCGGTCAGGATACAGGCTTTAAAGCGAGCGGCTATATGCAGATCGCCAGCAACCCGGAGCGGTTAGATAGCCTGCGCCGGAGGGCTGATTTCTGTCGCGGGTATGGCGTCTCTATAGAGGAAATCTCGGCTGCGGAGGTCAAGAGAATGTGGCCTCTGTTCTATACCGGCGACATTCTCGCCGGGTTCTACACCGCCGAGGATGGTCGCACGAATCCAATTGACACCACGATGGCGCTGGCAAAAGGGGCCAGGATGGGTGGAGCACGCATCCTGGAAGAGACACAGGTCACCGGGATCAAGCAAGACAAGGGGCGGGTGACCGGTGTGGTCACTAATAGAGGCGAAATCGAGGCGGAATACGTGGTTAACTGCGGCGGCATATGGGCGCGGGAATTGGGGGCGATGGCCGGCGTCAATGTGCCATTGCACGCCGCAGAACACTACTACCTGATTACCGAGCCGATAGAGGGGATGCATCGAGACATGCCCATTGTCGAAGACCCTGACCTTTTTGCCTATTATCGCGATGAAATGGGCGGGCTGATGATAGGCCTTTTTGAGCCGGTAGCCAAGCCCTGGGGAATGGCCAAGCCCGAGGGCTTGGGGGGCATTCCTGAGGATTTTAGCTTTGGCGAGATCCCGCCAGACTGGGATCGTATGATGCCCCACATTGAACTGGCAATGAAGCGCATCCCAATTGCCAAAGAGGCCGGGATTCACAAATTCTTTTGTGGTCCAGAAAGCTTTACGCCTGATATGGGTCCCCTGATGGGCGAAGCGCCAGAGTTGAAGGGCTTTTTTGTCGCCGCCGGTCTCAACTCGCTGGGCATTCTGTTTGGTGGCGGCGCCGGTCAGATCATCGCGCAATGGATCGTGGATGGCCTGCCGCCGGTGGATGTCAGTGACATCGACATCGCACGCTTGATGCCCTTTCAGAACAACGCCAGATATTTGTATGATCGGACCGTGGAGTTACTCGGCTGGCAGTATATAAGCTGGCCCAATCTGCAACCTGAGACGGCGCGGGACGCTCGCAGGTCGGCCATACACGACCGCCTGGCCGCCGCCGGGGCCTTCTTTGGCTCATCCGTCGGATGGGAGTATCCTGATTGGTTCGCGCCAGAGGGGGTTGAACCCAGGGTCACGTACTCGTGGGGGCGTCAGAATTGGTTTGAGTATGCCGCAGCCGAACACAGGGCTGCGCGTGAGGGTGTCGTATTGATGGATCTGACCCATATGTCCAAAATCCTTGTCCAGGGCCGTGATGCGGAAACGGCCCTCAACCGTATATGTGCCAACAACGTATCTGTGCCGGTGGGCCGTATTGTCTACACTCAGTGGTTGAACGATCGCGGCACTATTGAGGCGGACCTGACGGTGACTCGCCTTGCAGAAGACAGCTATCTTCTGGTCTTGGTGGACGCGATCCACAGGCACGTCGAAACCTGGCTAAGGCATCATATCCCACCCGACGCCCACGTCTTTGTCACCGACGTAACGTCAGGTTACAGCATCATCAACATCCAGGGGCCGAAATCTCGCCAGCTTATCAGCGGCCTGACAAACGTGGATATGTCGAACGAAGCATTTCCCTA
>JAHELX010000666.1 GCA_024643945.1 Anaerolineales bacterium | reverse complement strand
ACGTGTGGAGGGAGGAAGCACGCTGGATGAACGCCTCTCACATTTGACAGCCAACGAACGGGCCGGGCTGGCTGCTTTCGTGAACCGGCTGCGCCAACGCTATGGTAATGACTTGCTGCGCAATGATACCCTATTCACCTAGTCATCCACGCCGGATCTACGGCGTCGACTTCAGCGGCGCCGCCAAGGCCGGCAAGAAAATATGGATCGCCAGCGGGGTGATCGAAGGAAGCCCCCTGCGCATTGAAGCCTGCCGCCGGGCGGCAGACCTGCCGGGCTTACCTCTGTCTGCGGCCCAAGGGCAAGTGGGGCAGGACCGTGGCCGTTGCCTGGCCTCGCTGCGGGATTTTGTTCAGCGAGAGGCAGCCAGCGCCTTTGGATTCGATTTCCCTTTCGGGCTACCGCGCGATTTGGTTGCGGAGGATAGCTGGGAAGAATTCATCTTGTCCTTCCCCGATCGCTACGCCAGTCCGGAGGAATTCAGAGAAACTTGCCGCAAGGCGGCAGGTGATTCTGAATTAAAGCGTGTCACCGACCAGGAGAGTCGCACGCCCTTTTCGCCTTATAATCTCCGGCTCTACCGCCAGACCTATTTTGGCATCCGTGATGTACTTGCTCCCTTGGTACGGGACCAGCAGGCGTGTGTGCTACCCATGCAGCCGGCCCTGCCGGGCCGAGCGTGGGTGATGGAAATCTGCCCGGCCTCGACGTTGAAACGGGAAAGCCTCAACAGGTCGTACAAGGGTAAGGGGCAGGGGCGTTACGTGATACGTGCCTATATCCTTGCAGAAATTGAAAGGAGAGCTTGCCTGTCTATCCCGGGGCCGTTACGGTCGGCCATCCTGGAGGACCACGAGGGGGATGCACTGGACAGCGTGGTGGCTGCGTCTGCGGTCTTTCGGGTTCTTCGCAATCCGGGCGGTCTGGCTATTGGGAGCAATGCTTCTTATGCGCTAGAGGGGTATGTGTATGTGTAGATATGGATGGATGAAATGAGCGACGTAGCTTCAAATTTCGATCTCAAAACCAGATACGATGAGGCCGCTCGCCAGGCAGTGGAGATTCTAAAAGAAGCGAACCCGGTGAAAATCATCCGTTTCGGCTCGGCGGCCTGGGGCACGCTGAACGAGCACAGCGATCTGGATCTGTGCGTCGTCGTAGAGCGGGCGGATGAACGCCACATTCGGGATATACGGCGCGCTCTGAACAGGTTGCTCTGGAGCAATGCGGGCCGGGCGACGTAGAGATACAACTGCACGTTATCCAGATACGCTCAGGTTCGGTATGGCCTTTACTCGAGAAGAGGCTGATCATGCCGCGACTTATGCTGAAACAGTGCTGGACTTCACCCGTCCCCGAATTGAACATCTGCTTGACGGAGAAACAGACCCATGCAAATAACCCTGAAAATCAACGGCGAAGATAAGACCTTCCAGGTCGCTCCTGGCGACCTGTTGCTGGACGTGCTGCGCCGCGAGGGCTACTTTGGCGCCAAGCACGGCTGCGAAGATGGCAGTTGCGGGGCGTGCACGGTGCTCGTAGATGGCGTGCCCCGCACCAGTTGCACCATGCTGGCCGCCCAGGCGGACGGCGCCGAACTCACCACCATCGAAGGTGTGGCCGGCATTGCCCGCGGGGGGCATGGCCCCAGCCAGGGCTGGCGTGGCAACGTGGATTTGCACCCGATCCAGCAGGCCTTCGTGGAGACGGGCGCCATCCAATGCGGCTATTGCACGCCGGCCATGATCCTGGCGTCCAAGGTTCTGCTGGAAACTGAACCCAACCCCACCGAGGCTCAAGTACGCGATGCATTGAGCGGCGTGCTCTGCCGCTGCACCGGCTACGTCAAGCCGGTGCAGGCGGTGCTGCGGGCAGCAGCCGTTTTGCGCGGCGAAGAGGTGCCACCTATTGGGGGGTACCCGCAGGGTGAAGGCGACGCAGGCATCCCTGCCCCGCCTGGCCTTTTCGAGCTACCTTCCCCTACTGAGGAAGTGGCCTCACCTGAACCCGTCGGTGGCGGGAAGGTGGCGGTTAAGACAACGCCTATGCCCACTATGGTCGTCGTGCCCGAGGCCGACCGACTGCGTGTGGTGGGCAAACCCGAGCCCAAAGTAGACGCAACAAAGCTGGTCCAGGGCAAGCCGGCTTTCGCTGCCGATGTGGAGATGCGGGGCATGCTCACCGGCAAGCTGCTGCGCAGCCCTTACGCCCACGCCCGCATCCGCCGCATTGATGCCAGCCAGGCGCGCGCCCTGCCCGGTGTCCACGCCGTGCTGACCTACGAGGACGTGCCGCGCGTGGCTCATTCCACCGCCGGCCAGAGCCACCCCATCCCCGGCCCCCTGGATAGCTTCAGCTTCGACACCAAAGTACGCTACGTCGGGGACCGGGTGGCAGCCGTTGCCGCCGAAACAGAGGAGATCGCCGAAGAGGCTCTGCATCTCATCGAAGTAGACTACGAAGTACTGCCTGCCATCCTCGACCCGCGTGACGCCCTCGACAACCCGGTGCTCATCCACGACGAGCCAGACTACGTAAACTTCGCTCTCTCCAACCCCGAGCGCAACCTGGCGGCCCAACTGCGCATTGACCTGGGCGACGTAGACCAGGCCATCAAACAGGCCGACTACGTCTTCGAAGCGGAATATGCCGTGCAGCGCGTTCAACAGGCGCCCATCGAGCCTTATGTATGTATCACCTATTGGGACGAAGACGACCGGCTGGTTTTCCGCACCTCGACCCAGGTGCCCTTTCACATCCGGCGTATGCTGGCCCCGGTGCTGGGGCTGCCGGTCAAGCGTATCCGCGTCATTAAGCCGCGTATCGGCGGTGGCTTTGGCAACAAGCAAGAGGTGATGATCGAGGACGCCTGTGCCCACCTGACGATTGCCACCGGCCGGCCGGTGAAGATGGAATATACCCGCGAGGAGCAGTTCGTGGGCAGCACCAGTCGCCACCCGATGAGCATCAAGATGCGCACCGGCGTGATGAAGGATGGCAGCATCGTGGCCAATGAGATGACCGTCCTCAGCGACACCGGTGCCTATGGCAACCACGCGCTGACGGTGACCGGAAACACCGGCCACAAAGCGATGAGTCTTTACAACGCGCCCAACATCCGCTTTCACGCCGACATCGTCTACACCAATCAGCCGACTTCGGGCGCTTACCGGGGCTATGGCGTGCCTCAAGGCTTTTGGGCACTCGAATCGCATATGGAACACATGTGTCGCGAGATGGGTTGGGATCCCATCGAATTTCGACTGAAGAACGCGGTCAAGGCCGGAGACGAGCATCCTCTGAGCAAAGTGTGGAGTGAGGGCCGTGAGCCCAAACCGGAGGTCATCCAAACCTGCGCCCTGCCGGAGGCGGTACATCAGGGAACAGCCGCTTTTGGCTGGCGCCGAGGTAAATCTCTAATACCCAGAGGGCACGATGTCTCCCCTGGCCTCCCCACCAGCCCGCCCTGGCTCGCGCCAGCGGGCCAGGGGGCAGGCAACCTCCAATCCCAAACCTCCGACTACCATCTAGTTCCTGGCAAACCCCATTTGCGCAAAGGCCAGGGCATAGCTATGGTGATGCAGGGCACGGCCATCCCCTACCTGGATATGGGCGCGGCCAGCATCAAGATGAATGACGACGGCAGTTTCAACCTGCTGGTCGGCGCTACCGACCTGGGTACGGGATCGGATACGGTATTGGCCCAAATGGCGGCCGAGGTGTTAGGCTGCCCCCTGGAAGACATGCTCGTCTACTCGTCCGACACTGACTTCACCCCCTTCGACAAGGGAG
>JAHELX010000085.1 GCA_024643945.1 Anaerolineales bacterium | reverse complement strand
GAGCGGTGGCGTCCGGGGGACGCGGTTTTGATCAATGCCGGATACGCCTACACCGGCTTTTTGTACTATTATAACGGCCCCATCGCCGGCCGGGTGCGCCTCAGCGAGTACCGGCCTGCCGAAAACCCGGGTTCCACCACGTCTGACCGGCCACTGCTGCTGCTGACCGGGAGCATCGGCGACGACGTGGATCTCGGCTGGGGGAACCCCGAGTCCGATTTTTACGCCGCCACCCAGGCCGAAACCGCCGCCGCCCTGACCCGCCTGACCCAGACGTTCCCCCGCATCTGGATGCTGCGCATCTATGATACTGTGACCGACCCGGACGGCTTCATCCGCGAATGGTTGGCGGCAAACACGACACCCATTGAAGATCAACTTTTCGAGGGCGAAGCGTTTATGCGCGTTCAAGGATTTATGTCAACTACGCAGCCGCCCCCACCCCAAGACATGGAGGTGGCACTGGAAGGCGGCATTACCCTGCTGGGCTGGCAGGTGAAACCGGCCACGCCAACTGGGGCACGGGCCGGGGAAGCGTTGGACGTGGTCCTCTGGTGGCGGGCCGATGCCCCCCTTACGACTAACTACGTCGTCTCGCTCAAGCTGTGGGGTACCCAAAGCCAGGGGGCAGAAGACAAGGAACGACTGGCGGCCCAACAAGATGAATGGCCAGTGGGCAGCCTGCTTTTCACCTCGGCCTGGCCGCCGGGAAAACCCATTCGCCACCCGATGCGGCTCTGGCTGCCCGCCGACCTGCCTCCCCGCCAATACTGGCTCAACGTCGAAATGTACGACCCGGCTACAGTGCAACCTCTTGCGCGCTATGATGGCCAAGGATCTAGCATCGCGCTGGGAACGGTGAACCTGGCGCAAAACCAGTAGCTTTGACGCCCGCGCCGCCGCCGTGTATAATTCAATTTGGAATTCTGCCGATCAACTAATCGGAGCAAACTGTGCCTGAGCCAATTCACGTTGAATCTCTCACACCTCAGCCCTTTCCAGACCTGCGACGCGTGTCATTAAATCTGCGTGTGTCAGGTCTGCCGACCTATGGCTACGGCCCTGGTTCTAACCTCATCAATTTTTTCGATATGCCACAGTCAGAAGAAAGAGCCCAGGAAGAGAAGCCGATCCAATCGCCGGCCACGCCCAACGTTGATCTGTTTCCGGAAGCGCCGTCATCCAACGAACCGCCGGTGGGCAAAGGCCCAATGCTCGGCGATGATCGTCCGCCCAGTCCCTATCCCGACCTGACGCTAAGCATCCTGGACCAACACGGGAACGAGGTCGCCACCACGTTCATTATCGAGCATAAGGAGCCCGAATTGGACTTCACCCTTCATTTACGCACTTTTGACCCTGGTGCTACTTACGTTGCCCGGGCCGAGATGACGCTGAAGGACGAGGTCATCCAGGTGGTCCAAGTTCCTTTTGAACTCAAATGAAAGGCTCTTAAATGGGTAACCTGTCTCGGTTCGTACCGTCCTGGACTAACCTGCTTATCATTCCCGGCATTATTGCCGGCTTCACCGTTCACGAACTGGCCCATACCTTCGTCGCCTATTTCTTTGGCGATTTGTCGCAGGTGGAACGGGGCCGCATCACACTTAACCCCTTGCGCCACATATCCTGGTTTGGCACCTTAACTTTCGTTTTTTTCGGTTTCGGTTGGGCCAGGCCAGTCCGGGTAGATTCCCGTCACTTTAAGCGTCGTTATCTTGGCATGTTTCTGGTCGCTATTGCGGGTGCAGCCGCTAACTTGTTGCTGGCCGGCGCTGCCCTTGTCCTCACGCTTGTGCTGGTGACACTGGTGGCCCTTTTCAGCCAGCAAAGCCCGGCGCAAGTCCTGGGACTTCTCCTCAATGTTGAACCCGCTACCAGCCCGGGCATCGTCGTCTGGACGGCTGCTTTTACCACTTATCCTGTGTACGCCAATCTGGCGCTGGCTTTCTTCAATTTGCTCCCATTTCCCACTCTGGATGGCTTTACCGCCCTGGCCAGCCTCATCGGGATGCTGCGCAGTCATCGCGATCAATTGGAAGAATTCCCTGCCAGACGACAACCAGCGCGCGCTGGACAAAGTGCCGCTTCAAAATCAGGTTCCCAACGCCGGCCAGCGGACATCCATTTTGATCTTGGCGCCGAATATCACGCGGCGAACAATTACGAAGACGCAATTGCCCGTTATCGTCAGGCGATTGCTAACGACCGTCACCATGGCCCGGCCTACGTCAACATGGGTCTGGCTTACCTGGCCTTAGATCAGCGCGACCGGGCGATTCAAGCCTTCCGCGGGGCCACCCAGTACGCCACCGACGAGAAGTCGAAGAATGAGGCCTGGGCGCAACTCCACAAATTGAGCGAATTTCGTCCTCCGGCCGTCCAAAACATACCCGCTGTCGCCGAAACTGAGCCCCCTCAGGCATTGCACGAGACCGGCCCCTGGACTCACACCAGGCCCAGCCCCAACTGGCTGGCCTTTGGGTTGAGCAGCTTGTTGACTCTTGCAGGTACCGGGTGTGTCTATATTTACCTGGCAATTGGCCTGATTCGCTATCTTTCTTAGGGAGAATGCCGCTTGCGCAAGTGGACAGTTCGCTCGACCCGGACCCTGCTACATCGCCCCCCCTGGCTGCATGTGGAAGAGCAAGACGTTGAGCTGCCCAACGGCCAGGTCATTGATGGCTACTTGCTCACCCCTATTCCAGAGGTGAGCATGGTCTTTGCCGTGACCCAAGATGAGGATGTCCTATTCGTCGAACAATACAAGCACGGGGCTGGTACTTCGATGTGGGACCTGCCAGCCGGTTACGTAGACGAGGGTGAAACCCCTTTCACCTGTGCCCGGCGGGAGTTGGAAGAGGAAACCGGCTACCTGGCCGACGATTGGCGCGACATGGGGGGATGGCTGATAGACCCCAATCGCACCGACGCATGCCTCCACTACTACCTGGCCCTGGGGGCCCGGTCTGAGGGCCAGCAGCACTTGGATGCCACAGAGGACATCGCGGTCCATCGCGTTCCACTGGCCGAAGTACAGTCGGTTTTGGCCGGAGGACAAGTCCAGTCGTTGGCTTCGTGGGCTGGCATTAGAGCCGGCCTGGCTGCATTGCAAGGCACGGGTGCGTAGAGCCCATAAGTACTGGAACCAGAAACAATAAAGCCTTGATAAGGAGAGAAGCGTGGATCCGCAAACCAAAAAGACGGCACTACGTATGATTACTCACGGCCTGTACCTGCTGACCGTCAGGCACGATGACCGTTTCAATGCCAGCACCATCAGTTGGCTGAGCCAGGCCAGTTTTGACCCGCCGCTGGTCATGGTGGGCGTAAAGGCCGACAGCCTGACGCACGCTATGGTCGAAGGGAGTGGTCATTTTGCCATCAACTTGCTGACCGCCGATCAGACCGAAATGGCACAAGCCTTTTTTAAGGAAGCTAAGCACGAAGGGACCGAACTGAGTGGATATGCTTTTGAACCAGGGCCAGTAACCGGCGCCCCTATCTTCCTGGACACCCCGGCCTGGTTCGAATGCAAAGTGACCGAAGCGGTGAAACGCGGCGATCACACGGTTGTAGTGGCAGAGGTGGTCGAGGCCGGGGTACACGATCCCAACGCCAGGCCACTGGCTCTGCGTGACACCTCCTGGCACTACGGTGGCTAAGAGTGTGTCTGAAAAGTGGTGGGGTGGGCTTTTCCCCAGGGGACCTATGGGCTAGCCTGCCTGGGCAGCCTGGAAAGGTAATGGTCATAAGTTAAGCATTTTCGGGATTTGTCAAGGCGAGATTCACGTAACTTTTACGGCATGTCATCCTGAGGCTGAAGGCCGAAGGATCCCTGTGACGATCGATTGTAAGGCAAAAATCTCAGGGATTCTTCGCTGCGCTCAGAATGACATGTTGCGGAAAGCTACAGTTGACAAGTCATCAAAATGCTTAACTTATGACCATTACCTGGAAAGGCTACCCCACGACTTTTCAAACGGCTTCTAAGGAGCAAAGCAAGTAACGCGTATGGACTTCGATCCTTTTGCAGACTTCTTTGACGTAGACCCGCTCTTTTCTTCTCGTCGTCGCCCTACCGACGCCGAGATTGAGGAGATTATCGAGCACTTTATCGACGATACATTGAGTATCGCTGAAGCCGAGGCTGCCATGGAACGACTGGGACGGGTTCAAAAGCGGGTCCTGCCGCGTCTGCTCGACATGGCCGCTTCCCCAGATCCTCGTCTGCACCTCACTGCTATGACTTTGCTGAGTGAAATGAATCTCACCCAGGCAACCCAGCCACTGCGCCAATTGCTAGAAGATCCAGACCTGGACGACGATCATAAAATGAGCATCCTGCACACCCTGCAAGCCCTGGGTGGTCTCTCGCCAGACGAAAACCCCTTCGTCTACCTGCGTGACCCAGACGCGATGTTTCGGAAATCCCAGGATGCCATCTTAAATTCCTTGCAAGATCCATTACAACTGGAGACAGTGTTGCAGACCATGTTGGAAGGGAATATGCCAGTTCAGAAGAATCCGGAGATACTGTCAGCAATGGCTTACAACCAGGACCGGCGCGTGTTGCCACTACTCCTGTGCTTACTGCACGCCCCTGACGACAACGTCGTTATTGGAGCTATTGAGGCGCTGCAAGTCTTTCAAGATCCGGGCACGGTCCAGATTCTGGAGGAACGCGCCCAGTACGATCCATCCCCAGAGGTGCGCCAGGCAGCCCAGGAGGCGGCGACTTATCTGATCACCGAAGCCGATTCTCCTCCGCTCTCCATCTTCGAGCTACCCATCGCTCCTCCACCTCTGGTCCGCTGCCTCATCAGTACCCTCGACGGCAGCGGCGGCCAGATCGTAGTCATCGTACGGCAGGCTCCCGAAGCTGAAGTCACGTACCGCTTCTGGGATCTGATGTTCAACGACCGCGAAGGCATCAAAGATTGCTTTGGCGGACAATCTTACGACGCCGACGAGATTGAGGAAATGATCGCGGATGGGCTGGCTGACGTAGGCATAGAGATGATAGAGATCAGCCTGGAGCGAGCACGGGCGGAGATAGAGCGGGCTTATCAAACCACGCTGAAAGCTGGCCGCCGCCTGCCTCTGAGCTATATGGGCTGGGAACCCTGGCTGCAAGGCGAAGACCCCGAACCGGTCGAAGACTTCCCTCTTCCCGAAATCACCGCCGACGAGCAGGCCGACCTGCTCGAACGATGTGGCGAGTTGGCTGATCTGGATGAATTTGAATCCTGGTTCTTCAACCCGGAGGAATTGGGCGGGCTGGAGCGCAAGTTTCGTCAGTTGGCGAAGCAGGGGGCCACGGACGATGCGATTGAAGCGCTTATCAGCCAGGCAATCAACGCAATCGTTGACGACCAACGTCGGCTGCTACTGCAGGAACGACTCCAACGGCAGGCCTGGCTATTGGCCCAGGTCTACGAAGACGAGGAGATTCCCAAACTAGCACTGGCCGCAGCGGACAGCCTGTCCGACGATGCCGAGCTGGCGCTGGAAGAGCATCCGCTGTTGCGCGAGATGATGCTTAACAGCTTTTTCAACGCCGCCGGCTGGGGAATCTGAGAGTGTGTGTCTGAAAAGTAGGGTGGGGCGAACCAATCGGATTCCGGACAAATCAGGCTAATGCCTGGGACATTATCTTGCTTCCCCGCATTTTGACCCGCTGCAAAACCTCATTCACACGTTGGACCAAGACATCGGGAGCGATGGGCTTGGTCAGGTACGCTTCCGCACCTAACGCCAGCCCTTGCTGCACCTCATCCTTGTTGGCAAAGGCTGAGAGAAAGACGACGGGGATCTCCCTCGTATCGGAGGCCCTCTTCAACGTTTCGCATGCCTGGTAGCCGCTTACTTTGGGCATACGAACATCGAGCAGGACCAAATCAGGTCTATGGCTGTTGGTCAGGGCTACCGCCTCTTCTCCATTACGGGCTGCGATCACATTGAAACCGTTTATTTGTAGGGCTATGGATAAAAACTCTCGTATATCTGGCTCGTCCTCAGCAATTAAGATCGACAATCCAAGCATATAACCTCAACCATCCTCCCAAAAGGAATTCGCTACAGCGGAATGTGTGGACTATCTGTTTTTAATGCTCCGTCTACTCGCGCACTTTGCACTTGTTCATAAATAACTTTGCACTTTGAAATGGAAATCAGGCGTAAAACCGCCACAAAAATACAAAGTTGTTTTTGAACAAGTACTTTGCAACGCAATATCCCCGGGCTCTTATTATACCCCATATCTCGTTCGAGGAGAGTAAATTTATCGTAAAACTTTGTTTCCGAGAGAAGTGGATCACATGTCTGGCGGAGGAATCGCCAAAACCCCTTGACAGTCTCGCCTTTTATGATAAACTAGAATTACGAGCGATAAGCAAGGAATGGCTTTAGGCCCAGAGTCGGGCAACAGAGGACAAGGAAGGAGGCACACAATGGCTGTCAAGAAGATTTTGATGCTCGTCGGCGACTACGTCGAGGATTACGAGGTGATGGTTCCCTTCCAGGCGCTACAGATGGTCGGGCACAAGGTCCATGCCGTCTGCCCGGATAAGAAGGCAGGTGAGGCTGTTCGGACGGCGATCCACGACTTCGAGGGGGATCAGACCTACAGCGAAAAGCGGGGTCATAACTTCGCCCTGAACGCTACCTTCGAGGAAGTGAAGGCCGAGGATTACGACGCGCTCATCATCCCGGGCGGGCGGGCCCCGGAATACATCCGCCTCAACGAGAAAGTACTGGAAATCGTGCAGCATTTTGCCAAGGCAGATAAGCCCATCGCCGCCGTCTGCCACGGCGCCCAGGTATTGGCGGCCGCCGGAGTGCTGGAGGGCAAAGCCTGCTCTGCCTATCCCGCCGTGGGTCCCGACGTGAACCAGGCGGGTGGCAAGTGGATGGATGTCGGATTTGACAAGGCCTACGTGGACGGTAAGCTGGTCACCGCCGCCGCCTGGCCCGCCCATCCCGACTGGCTGGCCAAATTCCTGGAGGTGTTGGGCACCAAGATTGAGCCGTAGTCGGCTTGGGCTTTACCCGGCGTCGACGCCAGACGTACACTGACGCATGCAGCAAAGACCCCGCCCCAAGGCGGGGTCTTTGCTTGGGTACAGGAATGACTCTGCTCCCGCAGCGGATCCTCCTCGACGTCGCCTGTAAAGATGTCTTAGAATCTAGCTACAACATTTGTCGTAGACACCGACTACGCTCAATGTGGAAAGGGGTTGCCCGAAAGGCGGTCCTTTTTGCGTATGACAAACTCACTCTTTATCCGATGACAGGCAGGGCTTTGTCAGATATACTGGAGGTGGGGATATCCTGGATAGACACAGGAGGGTGCATCCGGGTGACCAGGTGTGCCGAGCTGTGCCAGGATTGAGGTATTCGGTGAAGATTACGAAAGATATCGAAGGTATGTTCCTGCGTTACTTCCCTACAAGGGCGTTGGTGGTCAGCGCTATCGTGAGCCTTGCGATGATTCTGAGCTTGAACCATTCAATTGAACAGCCAAATAACAACCCACCGCACTTGGCCGTGCCCATCGGCGCTCGAAAGCAGTGGAGCTTGGGTTTTGCCGGCAGTCTCGTTCGGTGAGATGTCTTTGCAGACCCGGCGCGGTAGGTGAGTTCGCAGCCGTTAGACAACCACCTCGATTGAAAGCACATTTGAAAGATGAAGTCAGGCAATGAAGAAGAATGGATCCTTTGGAGATTCCCTGGCAGCTCATTTTCTGTTCAGATTGATAGCTCCGGTGATGGAAAGCCCATTACGGCGCAGGTTCTTCAACGCCGTCAAAACCTTGAAGGGAGCTGGCATCCAGTCGGGACAGGAGGTCTTGGAGGTTGGCTGTGGCACAGGGTTCTTCACCATCCCTGCAGCAGGGCTGGTGGGTGATGAGGGCTGTATGTATGCTATGGACCTGCACCCGTTGGCTATCGAACAGGTGGCGAGGAAGATACGGGATGCTGGACTGACCAATGTCAGGCTAATCAGGGCCGACGCGACGAGGCCCGGATTAGCCGATGACAGCATCGATCTGGTTTTGCTTTTTGGTGTCATTCCATCCCCAACCTTGCCCCTGGACCAACTTCTGCCGGAGATGTATCGCTTGCTGAAACCGAAAGGGGCGATGGCGGTGTGGACAGCTTGTCCATGGTGGTCACCTGTGTCCCTGACCAAAGGCGGGCTGTTCGCCTATGTTGGAAAAGAGAACAGGGTGCATAATTTCAGAAAAGCAGAGAGTGACCCAGGTGTACGCTAGGGGTTCTGGGCAAAATATGTGGCTGGTGAAAGTAAATGGTTAGGGCCAAAGCTGATACCTTAGTGATTCACGGCTGGGTTGCACCAGGTCTCGAAGAGGTCGAGAGGGAGTTCAGGAAGAACTTCGCAGAACGCAGCGAAGTAGGTGCGGCTTGCGCCATCTACTACCAAGGGAGGAAGGTTCTGGATGTATGGGGCGGTTACCGGGATCCCAAGACCGGCGCTCCCTGGGAGGAAGACACGCTGATCCTTATGTTTTCCGTCACGAAAGGCATGGCGGCACTGGCAGTTGCCGTCGCTCACTCGCGACGGCTGTTGGACTACGACGAAAAGGTGATCACATATTGGCCTGAGTTTGCGCAGCACGGCAAGGAGAACATCACGGTTCGGCAACTACTGTCCCACCAGGCCGGACTGAGCACCATCGATGAGCCGCTGGACATGGGGATTATAGCAGACCCGGATGCTCTCGCCACCATACTGGCCAGGCAGAAACCGGCCTGGACCCCAGGCATCAGGCACGGATACCACATGTGGAGCATCGGTTGGTATATGAGCGAGCTCATACGCCGGATAGATCCACAACGCAGGAGCCTGGGACGCTTCCTTCAGGATGAGCTTGCCAGGCCACTCGATCTTGAGTTCTACATCGGCCTACCACCCGAAATCCCTGATTCACGGATTGCGAAGATCATACCGCTTAGCCCAATCAGGGGGGTACTCGCGCTAGCCAAGCATCCCTATCTAAGGTGTGCCCTGAACCCGTTGAAATCAAAGTCAATCACCTATCGGACCGTGTGGAACCCCAGATGTCTCACCAATCATAGCAACATGAACAGACGCGATTTCCAGTCAGTTGAAATACCCTCGGAGAACGGAGTGGGTCAGGTGCGAAGTGTGGCGAAGGCGTACAGCGTCTTTGCCACGGGCGGAAAAGAACTCAACCTGAAGGAGGAAACTATCGAGGCATTGACCATGCCACCGGTCCCACCATCTTCAGGCTGGCGGGATGAGGTTATGCTGGTTGATACTTGCTTCTCACTTGGCTTTGAGAGGCCATTCTATGGTAATCGTGAACTTGACATCAGCGGTAAAGCCTTTGGCTTCGCGGGCGCTAGCGGGTCTTTTGCTTTTGCCGATCCGGAAGTCCAGGTTGGTTATGCATATGCACGCAACAAGATAGACGTTTATGGTCCTGGCGATCCGCGCGAGAAAGCAGTACGGAAAGCCTTTTACCGGTGCCTCAAGCGTCCAGGCTAAAGTAGAAGAGGTGAAGGTTGAAGTGAGCTACTTGGACATAGCAGCCTGGATTCACCGTATGACAGGACCTGCCGTCCGCTCAGCGATTCGCGTGCTTCAACTCCCCCAGGGGAGTCGGGGACTTGATGTGGGGTGTGGGATCGGCACGCACACCTTGTGGCTGGCGGAAGCCATATCACCCGACGGACATGTCGCCGGTGTTGATATTTCCAGCCACTGTCTGGCCCACGCAGAGAAAACCGCACGTGAGAGCGGGCTAGCAGAACAGGTTTCATTTCAATATGGCAATATGACCGCTCTCCCCTTTGACGACAACGCCTTTGATTGGGCATGGAATGCGGATACCTTGTGGGTTGGACCCAAAGAGCTGGGATTGCCTGCCGAAGTATTGAACGAACTGGCGCGGGTGGTAAAGCCTGGAGGGGCTATCGCCATTCTCTTCTGGTCTTCTCAAAGACTGCTTCCAGGCTATCCCCTGTTGGAGGCCCGGTTGAACGCGAGTTATGCGGCGAACTTCCCCTACACCGACGCTATGAAGCCGGGGTTGCACATTTTGCGTACACTGGGATGGCTTCAGGGAGCAGAGCTTGAGGAACCCAAGGTCCGCACCTTTGTGGCCGATGTTCATGCCCCCCTAGATGACGCGATCAGGAATGCCTTGACGGGGAGCTTTCAAATGTTCTGGCGGAATGCAGAGTCAGAGGTAACACGAGAAGATTGGGCGGAATTTCAGCGGCTCTGCCAGCCAGAGTCACCGGATTTCATTTTGAATCTCCCCGACTACTATGCTTTCATCACGTATTCGCTTTTCTATGGCCGGGTACCCAAGTAAGCCGTTTGGATTGATAAAGAGTTCGTGACCTCGATGGTCTGACCGGTGACGCCTGGCACCTGACTCACGACAGACTTAATCATCTGCGCCAGTGGAATCGCAATCGGGCACAAAGGCGATGAGGGACTTAAGCGATAATGAACGTGCCCATTTTCATCCACGGTGAGGTTTTCCACCAAACGCATGCGCCATACGTCGGCGCCGGTCCCCGGGTCTATCACAGTCTGCAACTGCTCAACGATGGCCTGTTCCAAGGCTTGGGTGTTTTCCTTCATAACAGCTTCCGGGAAGACGCCCGAATTACATACCATATTGCTTGTAGCAGCTCTGGCATCCAATGGGCAGTATCGAGACACGGTCCGAGACAGTATAATCTGTCGTAGCCTCCGTAGTCAGTGCACCGAACAAAAAGGCTGGATGAGTAGACATTTTCAGCTTTCTCAACGGCGCTTTGAACTTCCCAGCTTCATGACTGTGGAAGGCTGCCATCAACCCCTGGCTCACGTGGCCGAATCTAACTCGATCTACGGACACCTGCCGTCCGCAGAAGATGCGCGGGATGTCCCCCTTCACCGACAGTCCCAGATATACGCAGGGCGTCACATGGCCCATATGGTTGACAAAGGCCGTCTCCAGCGGTCGGGCATCGCAGCCCATAAGCGGCTCTCCTTTCACCAGCGGGTAAAGGCGAAACCTTATACCTGACGCTTGGGCCTTCTCTTGCGCATGGGCTACGAATTCCTGATAGGTGGGGTTGGGTTCAAGGCAACTAAAGGCGCGCAGGCTGTCCGCTTCAGGCGTGGGGGTGTAGGTGAGGTTAGTGGCGACGGCTTCGTCAGCGCCCAGCCGGGCGGCCAGTTCTACAAAGTCTGGTAGTTCGTGAATGTTAGCGCGGGTCATTAACAAATGCAGTTCCAGCCAGGGGCGGTCGCTGCCCCGTTGCGCCTTGAGGCGAGTCAGGGTTTGGATGTTGGTCACCAGGTGATCAAAGCGACAACCAACCCGCAGCGCCTCGTGGGTCTCGCTGCTGGCGCCGGCAAGGGAAATGCACAAGATGTCAACCCCCGTGTTAAGGAGCCGGGTTGAGTAGTCGAGCGTGAGCCGCGCGCCGTTGGTGGTGAAGCCGGTCCGGCAGCCAGCTCCCTGCGCCAGGTCGAGCATGTCCCACAAGTGGGGGTGTAGCATTGGCTCGCCCCATCCTTGCAGGTAGATCAACTCAAAGTGTTGAAGTTCGGGGCCAATGGCCTCCCGGTAAAGCTCCCAGGGTAGATCACCGTGAACCCACTGTCCCTTTAGCGCCTGGTGGGCGCAAAAGACACATTGCATCTGGCAGCGGCTGGTAATTTCGATTTGGATCACCGGTAGGCGGCTGGTTGGAGTGGGCTGGCTGTTCCCCAACCACCCACGCAGCCAGCCAGGCAAGAACTTCATGTCACATCTCCTGGCGAAATAGCTCTGAGATCGCGCGCTTGCCAGGCGCGACCGTCAACATCAGTAGCGCCGTCATCACAATGGCTGAGGTCAGACACCAGGCGCACGTCGCCCCGATCACGAATGGCTCCAGGAAGGTCAGGTAGATCGAGAACAGCGTTCCGAAAAGTGTCATGGCCAACAGCGCCAGCGCGGCAAGCGCAGCTAATTGTCCATGCCCGCAGCGGGCCACAACCCACGCAGTCAAGATCGCCACATAGCCAACCAGCCCCAGCGCCCCAATCGGGATGAGCCCGAACAGCCAGGCGTATGTGCTCTGCTGAACCGTGTTGCAGTCGCCCACCGGCCCGCATACGGCTGCCACCTGCTGCGTCTCCACGTAGGCCAGGTAGCCGGCCACGCCCAGGCCGACCAGGGACAGTAGCGGAATTGCCCACGACTGCCACGCCGCCGGCTCGTTGGCCACGCGGCGCCAGGTGACGGGCACGTAGCCTATGACCAGCACCATTCCGGCCAACGCAACAATGGAGAGGGCATTACCGGCGGGGTCGCCCGCCAGTTTCGCCCGCCAGTCCGGCGGGTCGTCATCGGTTACCATAAGGACTGTCCTGACCGGTGTTGGGGTGGGGACAGGTGTGATGCTTGCCGGAGAAGCAAAAGCTGTCGCCTGGGGTTTTGTCAGTGATGCCTGGGCGGAGGTGACGGTTAGTTCGAGCGGCGTAGGAGAGATGGATGGCGTCGGCTGTGCAGTGGCGGCAGTTGGTGTCGGTTGGGTAGCCGCCAGGGCCTCAGCCAGGCCGGGGATGTCCGGCCAGGCCACGCCACCCTGCGCCAGGTACTTCTCGACCAGGTCGGGCAATTGTTGCGGGATTTCCAGGGAGCCAACCAGCACGACATCGCCGATAATCAGCGTTGGAACGCCGCGCCGTTCTTCCGGGATGCTGAAGCGCTGAATTGCAGACTGGTACAGAGCATGCCCCCCGGGTTGGGTCGTGTCCACGCCGACGATTTGCAACTGCTCGCCGTATTTTCCCAGGAGTGGCGGCAAGTCCTCGGAGATGACTTTGTGGCAGTGGGGGCAGGCAGGCGAGTAAAACAGCACGGCGTGGACTACTGGGCTTTCGGCCCCGGCCGGCAAGATATAGCCTGTAGTCAGCAAGATGAGCGCACACATCGGCAGGAAAAGGGGGTAGAATAACTGGCGATTCATGTCTCACTCCTTGCTTCGATGGGTCCTGTCGCTTGCCTCAAGCTATGCTCTTTTCATAATCAGCCTATATCCAGCGTCTCACCTTTGCCTTATACTCCAAACAGACCTGACCGAACTTTTCCTCCAGCATGCTCTCTTCGATTATGAGTTCTTTTCCGCATCACAAAGAACGCTGACCCATACCACTTGGAATACTTCTTGAACAGATCAACCTCACGTTGTTCCTTATCAAGGATCCGCAGAGCCTCCTGATCCTCAGCATATTTCTCTCGAAGCCCATTTATCCGTTTCTCGAGAGGAGCGTAGTAATCGAGCCACCACAAATCCTCGGGTAACGGGAAATGTCCGATGAGCTCATATCCACAGATGGGGATGTGCTTAATGCGTTCAAATGCTGTCCTTATCCCTGGATAAACCTTCCGCCAGTGGTCCAGGATCTCCTGCGGAGGGTCTGGGCGTAGCCAGATCATGTCATGAACGACCAAGAAACCGCCTGGTCGGATGAATCTTCGCCACTCCTTAAGACCCTTTTCGAAACCGATAACGTGGATGGAACCCTCAGACCAGATGATGTGGAAGCTTTCATCTGGAAAATCCATCTCGAATATTGAGCAGTTCACAACACGGACACGCTCTGATAATCCGGATTCTTCTATTCTCTTCGAAAGCTCATCCAGGGAAGGCTGATGAATGTCCAGGCCGATTATTTCCCCATCGCTTAATCTCGCCAGCTCCAGGGTCGGCCCACCTGGACCGCAGCCCACATCCAAGATTCGGGGACGGGTCAATTGGGGGATCATCCAGAATGCTTTTCTGGTGTATTGGAGTCTGCTTGAGCCTTCTCTTGACAGACCGCGCCGGATTTCGTTAAGAATGTCCTGTATCATGGTTTGCACTACCCACCGTTGAAATCGATCGGTACCAACTAGGACATGCTCATCGGCCCCGCCGGCGCCGTTGGCGTCGACGAGGCCGGCCAGCCCTTCGGCCCTCCATCCGCCTCATTGAGGCCTGAGATCCGGAGCGAAGGGTAGGTGTTGACGGGGCGGAGTCCTCTCCCAGCATCAGCCGGCGCTCAACGGCGTCTACTAATGCATCAGCAGCGCGTGGCAGGAGCCAGCTTCCCACGAAAGACAGCGCCGTACCGGCCAGGGTCGCCAACCGGCCTGGCGCTCGGAGCATGGCGGGCGGACCGGCCTCCGGAGCCAGCATCACTTGGCGGCCGATGACCTCTCCTTCGACGATTTCCCCCTCCCCAGCCGGCACCAGCTCAGGCAACTGGGATTGCTGGATGGCGTCATTGGGGCACGCGGCCACACACGCCAGACATGCGTCACACAGCGCGGGGTC
>JAHELX010000665.1 GCA_024643945.1 Anaerolineales bacterium | reverse complement strand
TGCCATCCACATGGCGCGCTATTCATATTGCCTGGTGGTCGCCTGCGACATGCCCTTCCTCAATCCCAATCTCTTGCAGCATCTGATGACTCTGACCTCTGGCTTCGACGTGGTCATCCCCTGTATCAAGGATTTTCCCGAGACGATGCACGCTATCTACGGCAAGGGTTGCCTGGAGCCCATTGAATGGCGGTTGCTGGCCGACCATCTGAAGATTGTCGCCTTCTTTGAGGACGTTCGCGTGCGCTACGTAGAGCGTGAGGACGTGGCACGCTTTGATCCGAACTTTTACTCGTTCCTCAATATGAATACTCCTGCGGACTGGGAACAAGTGCAGCGCTTGGCGGAGGAAGACTATAATACCCGTATATAGAATTTAGGTATGCCTCACGTTTGTAGAAGGGGAGTTGAGCGATGACTTTAAAAGCAGAGATACTCTCTCGGTTCTCGGGTGAAGCAGGGGAGCGCCTCTTGTACCTCCCGGACCTCACGTTGTGGTACGACTGGAATCAAAGCAGGGGTGCCCTACCTGATCGGTGGAAGCAGTATTCACTGCCCCAAGTCGCACAGGCGTTGGGCGTCCCCGTATGGTGGGTAGCTCGTCCGTGGCGAGTTGAGTCGTCTGGCGTCAAGTTATTTACTACCCAGCAAAATGGGGAGCGGATCATCCGGTCAGAGACACACGCCGGCACTTTGGTAGCGCGCTGGACGCTGGGTCCCGATGGCGCCTGGTGGCAAACAGAATATCCGGTCAAGACCAAAGAGGATTTGGCGGCTGCGCTGGAACTCGTCAATTCACGGTCCTATATTCTTGATCCAACAGAGTTGGATCGGCTGGAGACGATGATTGGTGATGATGGTATCCTGGCTATCGAGCTTCCTCGTCGCCCCTACTCTGACTTGTTACACGAACTTCTAGGCTGGAGTGAGGGGTTGATGTTGCTGAACGAGGCAGCTATTCAAGAGATCATTGCCATCCTGGAGACGAAGTTGCAGCGTCTAGTGCGAGAGATGGGTGGATTGCCCGGACACGTCATCTTTTCGCCAGACAATCTGGATGGTCAGTTTATCTCGCCCACGGCTTTTAAAACCTACCTGGCCGACAGTTATCGACTCACGGCGGGGGTACTGCACCAGTCTGGTAAGCACCTGTTGGTCCACGTGGGCGGTCCGGTCAGACACCTCCTGGCTCCCCTGGCTGAAGCGGGTGTGGATGGCGTCGAGGGGGTCGCCGGACCTCCACAAGGTGACGTGTCGCTAGCCCAGGCCCGGGAAATCGTCGGACGCCGGCTCGTGTTGTGGGGTGGAATCCCCCAGGACTTCTTACTCGACATGCATGATCGGCAGGAATTCGAAGCCACGGTCGTGAAGGCCGTGCAGGAGGCCAGGGGTGATAGTCGGATGATTCTGGGTGTGGCGGATCGGGTGCCAGTTGACGCCGACCTAAGCCGACTCGAGGCGATCCCAGTTTTGGTCGAGCAAGTCTTATCGAGATAGGTAAGTGCACTCCAAAGGGTGTGCGTAATTCTTGTTATCTGAAAAGCATTGGCGTCTATTGGCCTTTTGGACTATTGTCTCCATTTGTGAACCGGGATAGGATAGAAGGGCAAACTGGGCGGATCAGGAGGACCCCGTCAGGAGTGTCCTCCTGAATCATTGTGCCACATCACTCAAGGAGTAGCATTCGTGAAAGCAAAAAGACTGTATGTTGCCCTGACTCTGGCTTTGTTGGCCTTATCTCTATCCTCGGCCTTGCCCGCGGCAGTGGTCGCCGGCCCGCCACTTCCCACCGATGGGCCCCAATCGCTTTCCCCTCCCATTGCAATGGTTGACAATCCTTTGGCGCCTATTGAGTCCCTCGCCTATCCGCTTGATCCCACTTCTGACATCCCTTGGGTGGGTGGCACCGCTAGTGTGACCGACATCCAGTCTGCCTTTAACAACGCCCGCGCAGTCGAAAACAGCCAATTGGGTGGCGCTGTTTCCATGCTTACACTGCCTTCCCAGGCCGAGTGGAATGCCAAGAGCGATGGCGAGAAGGCGTTGTGGCTCATAAACCGCGAGCGCATTGACCGGGGCGTGCACCCGCTGCATGGGTTGGAAGCCAACGTAACCAGCGTGGCTCAGTATTACGCCCAATACCTGATTGATAACAATGCCTGGGGGCACTACGCCGATGGGCGCAGCCCGTGGGAGCGCCTCAAGGACAATCCGGCCATTGGCGCCTGCAGCGACTTTTTACCCATAGCCGAAAACCTGATCGTTTTCATGACCGGCGGCGCCAGTATTCCGCCGCCTGTTGAAATGGCCATCTATATCTGGATGTATAAAGGCAGCGACAGTGGTTGGGGGCACCGTCATGGCGTCTTGTGGAATCCGTACAATGACAACAGTGGACCGACTGGCAAAGAGGGGTTTCTGGGTATAGGGCGAGCTAATGGGCCATACCAGGGTTGGCCTTACGCTGAGATGATCGTCATGAATGTCTTTGACCCCTGCGCGACCTGGAACTATGGGCCAGCTCCTGTTCTGGGCAATCTTCCTGACGCCCTCCAATTCACCTACAGCATCCCCGACCAACGTCTCCTTCCCCCCTCCCATCGGGTGACGCCATTGAATGAGGGCAACGATGAAACACTTACCTGGAACGTAGCCAAAACCGGAGCGTGGTTCGCGGTTTCAGCCTCGACTGGCAACACTCCAGACACGTTGTGGGTTACGCCCACCACCTTTGACACAGGTAGTGTAGCCACGTACAGCGGTGTGGTCACCGTGACCGTCGTGGACCCACCCGGCGTACAAGGTTCTCCCCACGCGATTGACTTGACCTTGCGTGTAGTTAATGCTTCCTTCAGCGATGTTTATCTTCCTCTAATCGTAAACAACTACGCGCCCTAGAGTATGAGAAGGTAATCACAGCATTCGACAACGCCAAAGCAGCGCAGGTTCATTTAAACCTGCGCTGCGCTTGCTTCTGATCGCTGGTTTGGGTCAGCTCTAGCCTGCCAACTCTCGCACAGGGACATATCCCCGCTCTTCCAGATAGCTCATAATTTGCGCCAAGCTCTCCTCAATGGACTCGTCCCCAGTGTTGAGGCTGATCTCTGGATTGAGTGGAGCCTGGTAGGGATCAGAAACCCCGGTGAACTCAGGTATCTCGCCGGCGAGCGCTTTGCTATAGAGTCCTTTTACGTCACGGCGGATACATTCTTCCAGGGAACAGTCCACGAAAACCTCGATGAAATTGGTTACTTCGCCCCGAACCCAGTCACGTGTGACCCGGTAGGGGGAGATGAAAGAGGCCAGCACCCCGACGCCATTGCGCGAAAGCAACTTGGCGACAAAGGTCACCCGCTGAATGTTCTTGTCGCGGTCCTCCTTGCTAAAGCCCAGGTCGGCGGTGAGGCTTTGGCGCACTACGTCGCCATCCAGACGTTCGACCCGTACGCCGCGCGCTTTTAATTCCTGTTCAATCAATTTGGCCAGGGTGGTTTTGCCCGCCCCTGACAGCCCGGTGAACCACAACACAAAGCCTGCCTGACCGTGCGGTCTGTTTGTTGATGGGTTGACTTGCTGTCTTGCTGACTCGGTCATCGCTTTGCCGTCATCACTAAAAGGTGTCATAATCGCATTACCTGGCCTTGCATCTCTTCTGGAATCGGCTGCCCCATCAGATGAAGTATGGTCGGTGCAAAATCCATCAGTTGCAATCCACTCAGTGGCATCCCGCCTAAATTTTGCTGGGGGTCGTAGTAGATGATCATGCCATCCTGAGCGTGATTTGCGTCGTCAGGCCCGGTGTCGT
>JAHELX010000664.1 GCA_024643945.1 Anaerolineales bacterium | reverse complement strand
TAGCCGGCGGCGGGCTGGTGCTGTGGGCTACCGACGCTGAGGTCAGCCTGTGGTGGGTGGCGCCCACGCCGACCCAGGTATCCACTCCCATCCCGTCTCCCACCTGGACGCCTATGTTCACCCCGAGCCCTCCGACACCTGCCCCTACTTTGTCCCCTACTCCCACGCCCTCCATCGCTGACGTGGTCAGCCAGGTCGTGCCAGCCGTGGTGACTGTCGTCAACCGGCAGTCCGGCGTGGCGCGTTTTGGTGTTACCATCGACTCGCGCATTTTAGGCTCGGGCATCGTCATTGACCAGCGGGGGTACATCGTGACCAACTATCACGTGGTCGAACCCGCAGACCCTCTTCAAGGAAAGGCGAACAAATTAACAGTCATCCTGGCCACGGGTGAGGAACTTCCGGCCACTCTGGTGGCGAGTGACGTGCAGCAAGACCTGGCCCTCCTCCGGGTGGAGAACGGCGAAATGCCAGTAGCTTTGTGGGGCGATTCGGGACAGGTCCGGCCGGGGGATTGGGTGGTGGCCATCGGTAGTGCCCTGGGCGACTTCCCCAATTCGGTCACGGTGGGGGTGGTCAGTGGCTTGGACCGGTCGCTGGAGCTGGAGAATGCGGTCATCGAAGGGTTGATTCAAACCGATGCCGCCATCAATAAGGGTAATTCCGGCGGCCCGCTGGTGAATCTAAACGGCGAGGTTATCGGCATCAACACCTTCATCATCCGTGAGGGACAGCGCAGCGGCGTGGCCGAAGGCATCGGCTTTGCCATCCCCTCGACCCTGGCACGCAACCTGGCCGAGGCGTGGATCGCCGCCGACGCACCGTTGAATGAGGTGTCCCAAGAATGAAGGAGGTTTCCTACGACCTCGTTCCTATTGCTCAATAACTTTGCCCTTGTTCACTGATAACTTCGTACTTTGTACTTGTCCGATAATAACTTTGCACTTCAATCGGCAAATCAGGTGCAAACCGATTGCAAAAGCACCAAGTTATTTCTGGACAAGTGCTTCGGAACCGAAATCGGGCATAAAACCCCCACAAAAATGCCAAGTTATTCTTGAACAAGTACTTTGTTGGATCCATCATCGGGCCTGGCGGCGGCCATAATCGCCCCTCCACCAGCCCCCAAAACGGCTGCCAACACCAAACCGAACACACAGCAAATAGCCCCGACACCAATCATCCCACCCATACTGGCGAACATCTGGGGGTCAATGCCAGCATCCCGGAGCTGGCGCAGAGCCTCGGGCGGAATCTGATTCAAGATGGCCCTTGGCCCGCCGGCCACAGAAAACTGGACCGCGCTTACGATCATACCAACGACACCGCCGACCAGCGCCGTGATCAGGCCGGCAATGGCCCCTGCACCTGCCCCTTCTCCGGTAGTGCGGGGTGGCTCCAGCCAATACGCGGCCAGGACCCCCACGCCGACGTACCACAGCAACCCCAGAATGCTTGCAATGCACCCCAGGCAGGGCACCAACCCCAGCAGTGATAGCACCGCGGCTACGACGGCTCCGACCAGACCAGCTCTCAAACCTGCTTTCGACATAATAGGCCTCCCTCTCATGTTGGTTTGGCCCCTCGGGGGCAGACGAATAACGACGTGTGGCGCGTTGGCGAGATACCAAGGGCCAGGCTATTTTGTTTGTTCAGTATATCACGATTGTATCTCGCTGACAACACAATTCTGGGAAGCGTTCTTGGCTTGCTACGCCTGATCTTTTCTTAAAGTACCCTTAAGGTTAGCTTTCGTTGAGCTTAAGGACAGACGGGGCAGTTTGGGGCTATTATGATGGTAGAATCAGGTGTTTACAATTTACAAGATCTTGGAATTGAGGGACTGAATCACGTTCCTCTATGATCCCAAGAAAGGAGGTTAATGAGTGCACTGGATCACCAGCAACTTAGGTCTGGGCCTCATCGGTACTCCCCTCGTGCTGGGCTTCAGCTCGCAAGTCTGGCTGCTAAATGCCAGTATCATCCTGGGCACGATGATGGTCATACTAACTGGTTACCAACCCCTCTTTGCTTACTCTCGAAGTCGATAGTTCCCAGACAGGCTCCCAACCGGGGGGCCGGGCTGGAAAAGGCACTGCACTAGATGCAGGCCACGGTGGGGTGCCGCCCCCCCAACCCAGGAGCCGATTTTGATTGAGTTATAGGTGTTCGGGGCCAAGCTTTGGGCAAGCTGCCAGGCCTGACCCGGCGCCCCATTGAAGATACTAACAATTAAAAAATAGGTGGAGGCAAAATGTTTACGCTGTTTCGAAAGTTTGTGCCAATTATGTCATTGGTGGTGGTTGGCGTCACTGTATTTGCTGCCTGCGCTCCTCCGGCATCCCCCACGCCAGAAGCGACGGCTGCACCGGCTACAGTAGCTGCTGCGGCCACGGCTGCACCGGCTACAGCAACTGCTGCGGCCACGGCTGCACCGGCTACAGCAACTGCTGCGGCCACGCCAACCGCCGCACCACAAACCACTCAAGCTACGATCAAGAATCCGAACACCATCGTCGAAGCCAGCATTGGCGATGCCGAGTCGCTGGATCCAGCCTGGGCCTACGACGTGGCCAGCGGTGAGGTCATCTTTAACGTCTACGAGACTTTGGTGTTCCCCAAGAAAGACTCGACCACCGAGTTCGTGCCCTTGTTGGCGAGCAAGTGGGACATTTCGCCCGATGGTAAGACCTATACCTTCACCATCCGCTCAGGGATCAAGTTCCAGGATGGTCAAGACCTGACGCCGGAAGACGTCGCTTACAGTTTTTGGCGAGGCATGATCCAGGATCGCGCCGGCGGGCCGCAGTGGATCTTGCTTCAGCCCTTCTTTGGGCTGGATGTCCAAAGCTTTCAAGATGACGTAGTTACCAAGCAATTCAACGGCGACTGGGTCAAGGCCGCCCAGGCCGTCGAGCAGGCCGTCACTTACGACAACAACGCCGGCACCGTGACCATGCACCTGAAGCAGCCCTACGGGCCTATGCTTCAGATCCTGGGCGGCACGTGGTCCTCAATTGTCAGCATGCCCTGGGTGATACAACAGGGGGGCTGGGACGGTGACCCTGCCACAGCCCAGAAGTATCACGACCCGAGTGCCGAACAGGACGAGTTGTTCAAGGTTATGAACGGCACCGGGCCGTACAAGCTGGATCGCTGGGCGCCGGGCGAGGAAATCGACCTGGTGCGCAACGACAACTACTGGCTGAAGGAGCCCCTGTGGGACGGTGGCCCGACGGGGCCGGCCAAGACCGAGCGTGCCGTAATCAAGATCGTCTCCGAGTGGGGTACCCGCTTCGCCATGCTCCAGACCGGCGATGCCGATATCGCTTACGTGCCTCAACTGTACATCGCGCAGGTGGATCCCCTCGTCAAAGAGACCTGTGACAAAACCGGTCAATGCACCACGACCAGTCCAAATGGCACCCTGCGGGTGGCCAAGGGCTTGCCGACGGTCATTGCAGACACGATCTTCTTCAACGAGGACGTAAACACGACTGGCGGCAACGACAGATTGGGCAGCGGCCAACTCGACGGCAACGGGATTCCGGCCGATTTCTTCTCCGATATCCACGTCCGCACGGCCTTCAACTACTGCTTCGACTGGAAGACCTACATCCAACAGGTCTGGAATGGTGATGCCGAGCAGGCCTTGGGCCCGATCATCGATGGTGAGCTGGGCTTTGATCCCAGCCAGGCTCATTACTCCTACGACCCTGCCAAGTGTGAGGAAGAGTTCAAAGCCTCAACCCTCAAATCTCCGGATGGCAAGTCGCTGTGGGATGTCGGCTTCTACATGCAGTAT
>JAHELX010000663.1 GCA_024643945.1 Anaerolineales bacterium | reverse complement strand
TGATGGGAGTTAGCATCGTCAAGGCGCTGGGTGCCTCCAAGGTCTTCCTGGTTGGCACACGGGACGGACGCCTGGAGGTCGGCAAGCAGATGGGAGCCGATGTCACCCTCAATATCAACGAGGTGGACGACCCCGTGACTGCTATTTGGGAAATGACCAATGGGCTGGGCGTTGATCTGGCTGTTGAGGCATCCGGGTCGGCCCAGGCCGCGGCCAACTGCGTGCAGGTCGTGCGGCGGGGTGGGCGTATCTCCTTCATCGGCGACCCCAGTGAGAAGGCCCTCATCGATGTCAAGCGCTTCGTCTTGGACGATCTCAAAGCCGCTGCGGTACGCGGAGAGGGGAAGATGGCCTGTGGTCGCGTGCTTCAGCTTCTGTCTACCAATGCCATCCAGGCCAAGCCCTTAGTTACCCACCACTTCCCGCTCGAGCAAATAAACGAGGCCTTCGGTACCTTCATCCAACGCAAGGGTAACGCTATGAAAGTTATCATCGAGCCGTGGGGCTAGCGGGAGACCGCCGATAAACAAATCTCGGGAGGCTTCTATGGCAGACCAACCCCTCATTTCTGCCCGTAACATCACCAAGACCTTCCCTGGTGTGAAAGCCCTGGACGGGGTGGATTTCGACCTTTACCCAGGGGAGGTGCACGTACTGATTGGAGAGAACGGCGCCGGCAAATCAACCCTGATGAAGATCTTCGCTGGGGCCTACCAGCCGGACTCAGGCGCGATCATCGTCCAAGGTAAGGAGGCCAGGATTCACAATCCACGACACGCCCACGACCTGGGTATCAGCATCATCTACCAGGAGTATAATCTGGTGCCCTACCTCAATGTCGCCCACAACATCTTCCTGGGGCGTGCCCCACGCCGCAAGAGCCAACTCTTCCTCATCGATCACGCCAAGATGCACGCTGACAGCCAGGCGCTGCTCAGTTCCTTGAACACGGACATCGACACCCACGCCAAAGTCAAGTTCCTGGGCATCGCTCAGCAGCAGATGGTCGAAGTAGCCAGGGCCGTCTCGATTGACGCCAAGATCATCATCATGGATGAGCCGACGGCCGCTCTCACCAAACGCGAGATCGATCAGCTCTTCTCCCTGATTAAGTTGCTCAAGTCAAAGGGCATGGGTATCATCTACATCTCGCATCGCCTCAACGAGGTCCACGAGGTGGGTGACCGGGTGACCGTTCTGCGCGACGGGCGCTACATTGACACTCGGCCCGTCTCGGAGGTGACTGTCGATGAGTTGATCAGCATGATGGTTGGCCGCTCCATCGGCAACATGTTTCCCCGCCACTTCGCTGAACCGGGTGAGGTCGCCCTGGAAATCGAGAATCTGTCCAATCACGAAAAGAGCCTGCACGACATCAACCTCACCGTCCGCCGCGGCGAGATCGTCGGCCTGGCTGGTCTGGTCGGCTCTGGGCGCACCGACCTGGCTAAGATTATCTTCGGTGCGCTTCCGTATGATGGGGGTCAGTTGAAGGTTTTTGGCGAGCCGGTCAAAGACGCGACGCCCTCCACTATGGTTCATCGCGGGGTCGGCTTCCTGCCTGAAGATCGCAAGAACGAGGGATTGGCGCTCATCCTATCGGTCGCCGAGAACGTGGTGATGGCCAGCCTGGAGCGTCTCTTCCCGCGCTCTGTCATCGACGGCAAGAAGGAGAACTCAGTAGTGCGGAAAGCAATTGACGACCTTTCTATCGCCACCCCCTCTGCAAAACGCGAGGTCCGCTATTTGAGTGGTGGCAATCAGCAGAAGGTCGTGTTGGCCAAGTGGCTGACCACCAACTCCAATCTGCTCATCTTCGACGAGCCGACACGGGGTATTGACGTGGGCGCTAAGGCAGAAGTACACGACCTGATGGACCAGTTGGTCAATAAGGGGGCGGCTGTGTTGATGGTCTCTTCGGAGTTGCCCGAAATCCTTGGTATGAGCGACCGTATCTACGTAATGTGCGAGGGACGCGTCGTCGCCGAGATTCCCCGCGAGCAGGCGACCCAGGAACGTATCCTCGCCTACATGATGGGACACGGAGATGGCAAAAATGGCAGCAACAACTGATCGATCATCACTCTCCACCAGTTTTCTCCAGCGCGTGCCGGCGGTCGTCTGGGTGCTGATCGGGCTTATCGTCTTCTTCTCGATTTCTGCCCCGGGCTTCTTCTCGGGAGCCAACTTCCTCAATATCGCCCTGCAAGGCTCCGTGCTAATGATCCTGGCGCTGGCGGCCACTCTGGTCATCTTGAGTGAGGGCATTGATCTGTCGCTCGGCTCGCTACTTACCTTTTCCGGCGTGGTTGCCGTCCTGACCATCCAGCTCGGACTGCCGGCGCCCCTGGGTATGCTGGCGGGGGTGGCGGCCGGGCTGGCATGCGGCGCGGTCAACGGCGTGCTCATCTCCTGGGGCATGCTGCCGCCCTTTATGGCCACCCTGGGGATGCTGGGGATGGCCGGGGGTTTGGCCGTCGTGCTGACTAACGCCGGCGCCATTTACGCCGACAGGCCCTTCTTTATATTCTTTGGCAGTGGGCGCTTCATCTTCCTGCCTACGCCGGTTGTAGTGGCGGCCATCGCCTACCTCGTCGCCTACCTGGTGTTATACCACACGCCTTTCGGTTCCTACATCTTCGCCCTGGGCGGCAACGAGGAAGGTGCCGCCCTCACTGGAGTAAACACCCGCGTCGCGAAGTTCGCCGTGTATGCCACGGCGGGTATCCTGGCTGGTGTGGCGGGTGTAGTGATGGCAGCGCGCCTGCAGGCCGCCGACCCGGTAGTGGGGGTAGGCTGGGAGTTTGATGCCATCGCGGCCACCATCCTGGGCGGGACTTCTTTCGAAGAAGGCCGGGGCGGTATCGCCGGCACGCTGGCCGGTGTGGCGCTCATCGCCGTGCTGCGCAATGGGCTGAACGTTATCGGCCTGGCAACTGCCTGGCAGGCCGCCGTAATCGGTATTATCATCATTATGGCCATCGTTCTGGATGTCTTGCTCGAACGGAAGGGGATCACTTAAATGGAAACAGCCCGAAGCAAACCATTTACATTCAGCCTCAACGTCGGTTTCCTGTACCGTTTCTCGCGGGTCTTTGCCCTGGCGCTCCTGGTGACACTGCTTGCCTTGCTGACGCCGGCTTTCCTGACCCCAACCAACACCGTCAACGTGCTGCGCCAGGCTAGCCTGGCTGCCATCCTCGCGCTGGGCGAAACCGTGGTTATCTTGACGGCCGGCATTGATCTATCCATCGGGGCCGTGCTTACCACCTCGGGCATCGTGGCCGCCACAGTGTTGAAGATAGAGGGGCTGCCCATCTGGGTGGGCATGCTGGCGGGTATTGGGTTCGGCTCTTTGGTCGGGTTTCTCAACGGCATCATGGTGGCCGTCGTTCGCCTGCCACCCTTTATCGCTACCTACGGTACGATGTGGATCGCTTCCGGCCTGTCAGTGGTGTTCCTGCGCGGCTACATCATCTATGACTTCGACGAGCGCTTCCGTTTCATCGGCAAAGGCTATCTGTTCGGTATCCCCATGCCTATCATCATCATGTCCGGCATGTTCCTGGTCTTTTACTTCCTGATGCACAAAACCACCTTTGGGCGCGCCATCTATGCACTGGGTGCCAAGTGGGAGGCGGCCCGCCTGTCGGGCATCCGCATAGAAAGAACGCTGATCATGGCTTATACCTTCAGCGGGCTGTGCGCCGGTATGGCGGGACTGCTATTTGTGGCCCGACTCAACGCGGCCGAAGCCGGCCTGGGGGAGAGCTTACTGCTCCCTGTCATCGCTGGCATCGTCCTGGG
>JAHELX010000662.1 GCA_024643945.1 Anaerolineales bacterium | reverse complement strand
CCAATGAACGGAGTGCCTTCATTGTTTTCCCCCTTTACACGTAACGTGCCAGAATCCCGGGCACGCGCTCGGGCGCGACGTTGCCATAAATGTCGTCGTCGATGACGATGACCGGCCCCACGCCGCAGATCCCCAGACAACTGGATGTCACCAGTGTCCACTTACCATCGGCACTTGTCTCGCCCACTTCAAGTCCCAACTCATCCTGTAACGTTTGCCAGACTTCCCGGCCACCCATGACGTGACAGGGTGCGCTCTCACAGAACTGAATGAGGTGCCGGCCCCTGGGCTGTGTGGACAGCATATGATAAAAGCTGGCTACCGAAAAGAGTTGGCTGTTTGACACGCGCAGCACCTGGCTAACCTCCGCCAATGCTTCGCGCGGCAGGTATCCCAGTTCTTGATTGATCTCGCTGAGAATGGGAACCAGGGCTTCTGGTGTTGCACCATGCCGGTTGACCGCTTCCTGTACGACTGAGCGTACATCTTGAGCATCCTTTAAACCAATCGCCATGCCCTCCTCCTATGAACAGTAATTGACGCTACGCTTTTGGGATCGGCTCGCCGACTCGCTCAAGCCACTCCAGATCGCAGCGCAGGCAACGCCTGGCCTCTTCCTGCGCCATCAGTTCGTCGAACCCGATTTCGATCTCAGTAAAACCACTCGCACTCCGCCACGCATAGGGGAGTTCCCGTGGATGGGGACGGCGAGCGTCGGCGTACTCCCCCATGTTGAAGTGTTGGGCGATGTCGTGCCGCTTAGGTTTGTATATAACCCTGTCCAGTTTGCCCGTCGTCAACCAAGTGTCTACCGCCAGGGCGACCTGGTTGCCCTGGGCCACCGCCTCAATGACCGTTGATGGACCCGTGACTGCGTCGCCAGCCGCAAAGACGCCGGGGAGTGTCGTTTCAAAAGCCTGGCCGACCTTAAAGGTAGAAACCCGGTTGGTTTCGATGCTATTGTCCTGCATCCAATCAAAGTCGGTCACCTGACCAATGGCCGGAACAATCAAATCGCAAGCTATGTCGAACTCTGATCCGGCGATGAGCTTGGGGCGGCGACGTCCACTGCTATCGAACTCGCCCAGGGTCTGGCGCTGCAGCCGGATACCGGTTACCGTGCTGTGCCCCAAAACGGCCATGGGGTTTGTCAGGAAGTGGAACTGGATGCCTTCCTCTTTCGCCGCCTCAAGTTCCTCTCCGCGCGCCGGCATATCTTTTTCTTCGCGGCGATAAACCACGTGAACCTCTGCTGCGCCCAAACGCCACGCCGAGCGGGCCGAGTCGATCGCCACGTCGCCGCCGCCAACGATCACCACGCGATGGCCGTCCACGGCGGGTGCCCTGCTGAGGGCGATATCCCGCAGGAATTTAACGCCGTGGTATACGCCCGCTTTATCTTCGCCGGGAATAGCCAAGCGCTGGCTTTTATGCGCTCCCAGCGCCAACACGATGGCCTGATAACCATCCTCTTGCAGACTCTGGATGGTAAAGTCGCGGCCCAGCTCCTGGCCGCAGCGAATGTCCACGCCCGCTCGACGGACGTGGTTAATCTCGGCGAAGAGGGGCTCGCGCGGCAGCCGATAGGCCGGGATACCGTAGGTCATCATGCCGCCCGGCTGCAGCATCTTTTCGAATAGCGTGACTTCGTACCCTCGCTGCGTCAAACGCAGCGCCGCCGTCAGGCCGGCCGGGCCAGCCCCGACCACGGCTACCTTTTTGTCCTTGGGAGGGGCCAGCCGTTCCGGAGTCCACGCCTCTGCATAGGAGCGATCCGCCATGAAGCGCTTGACCAGCCGGATGGAGATGGGCTCGTCGAGCTGGCCGCGGCGGCATTTGCGCTCGCAGAAAGCGGGGCAGACCCGGCCGCAGACCAGCGCGAAGGGGTTGGCATCTCGATGAGCTGCCAGACCCTCCGCATAACGCCCCTGAGCTACCAGGGCCAGATAGGCCGGGCTGTCGACGCCAGCGGGACACGTATTGACGCATGGTGCCCGCACCAGCCCCTTACAGACACCGGCCGGGCATCGTTTTTCGTAGATGTGAGCCTCATATTCTGCACGGAAATGTTTTAAGGTGCTTTCAACCGGATTGGGCGCCCCCTGTCCCAGGCCACACAGGCTGGTACTTTTGATCTGCTGGCAGAGCATCTCTAATGCCTCGATGTCACCGTCCCGCCCGTCGCCAGCGCAGATTCGCTCCAGGATTTCCAGGATACGCCGGGTACCGACCCGGCAAGGTGTACACTTGCCGCAGCTTTCGTCCTGAGTAAACTCCATGAAGAAGCGGGCGATATCCACCATGCAGGTGTCTTCATCCATCACGATCATGCCGCCCGACCCCATCATGGATCCGGCTGCGACCAAAGATTCGTAATCTACCTCCATATCCAGGTATTGGGCGGGTAGACATCCTCCCATGGGCCCGCCCGTCTGTACCGCCTTGAAGCGCTTACCGTCTTTGATCCCACCGCCCACATCGTAGATAACTTGGCGCAGGGTAATGCCCATCGGCACTTCGATGAGACCGGTGTTCTGGGCATCACCGGCAATGGCAAATGTTTTGGTGCCTTTGCTGCGGGCGGTTCCCATGCTTGCGAACCACTCGGCTCCCCGCAAGATGATCTGCGGCACGTTGGCGTAGGTTTCGACGTTGTTGATGTTGGTCGGCTTGCCCCACAGCCCTTTTACGGCCGGGAAGGGAGGGCGAGGGCGGGGTTGGCCGCGCCGCCCCTCGATGGAGGCCATTAACGCCGTTTCCTCGCCACACACAAAAGCTCCTGCGCCCATACGCACTTCGACGTCGAAGGAAAAGCCGCTGCCCAGGATGTTCTCTCCCAATAATCCGAGTGCGCGCGCCTGCTGGATTGCAATTTTAAGCGTCCGGACCGCCAGGGGATATTCCGCGCGACAATAGACATAGCCCTGGCTGGCGCCAATCGCGTAGGCAGCGATGATCATGCCCTCGATGACTGAATGGGGGTCTCCTTCCAGCACTCGCCGGTTCATAAATGCGCCCGGGTCGCCTTCGTCCGCGTTGCAGATGAGATATTTCGGGTTCCCTGGCGCAGAGCGGGCAAATTGCCATTTCTTGCCGGTGGAGAAGCCCGCACCTCCCCTGCCCCTGAGGCCGGAGGCCATGATTTCCTCAAGCACCTGCTCCGGGCTCATCGCGGTAAGTACTTTTCCTAATGCCTGATAACCATCTTCAGCGAAGTAATCTTCGATGTTCTCCGGGTCGATCTTGCCACAGTTACGCAAGACCACCCGCACCTCCTTTGGCTTAGGCGGTCCCAATTCCTCATCTATTTGTTCCTGCACTGGCGCCAGCAATTTCTCGACAACACGCCCTTTTAGAAAATACTCTTCTACCAGAGGCGGAATGTCGTCGACGGTTAGCCCGGAATAATGAACCTCATCCGGGTAAACCATGATCTCGGGACCATAGGCGCACCCGCCAATACGCGAAGTCCCGAGTACCTGCACCTCTTCAGTCAGTCCCTCAGCTACCAGTTCGTTCTGCAAACTCTCATATATCTCATGCGCCCCTTTTGCCAAACACTCGGGATCTACGCAGACCAAAACATGAGATCGGTAGTATTTCATCTTCTATACCGTCGCCGGGGAGTCAAGCTAAACGTCACTAAGTGTAGTTTGACAATGTCATGTTGCGACAACATTCTACTTTTTCTCAGTGTCATTCCCTGGACTGTCCGTCCAGCCCGTCCTGCCTGCACCTGTCGGCGCGGCACCCTGGCCCGCGTGGCGGAGCCAGGACGGGCAGGTGGCTCCGCCACGCGGGCCAGGGGACAGGCT
>JAHELX010000661.1 GCA_024643945.1 Anaerolineales bacterium | reverse complement strand
CGGCAGCGGGAAGCGCTGGATCTCCTCCGTCCCCGGGTCGACCCGCACAATGGCATTCAGACCGCCATCGGCAATCCAGGGAGCACCATCCGGCCCGACAATGACCCCGTGGGGCGCTGAACCTGCTCCCAGGGCGATGTGGCGTGTCTCCCCGGTGTTCGGATCTAGCCGCCCCAACTCGCCGGACCCCTGTGCTGTATACCAGACACTTCCATCCGGCGCGGGTGCCACATCGTGCGGGCGGGAACCGGACGGAACAGGGTATTCTTGCAATACCGGCACTGTCTGCTCAGAGTTCAAGACGAAATTGAACGTGGCAGCTTTGCCGCCATCGGCAGTGTCTATCAACGGCACAATCAGCGACGGCCGGATCAACCCGTCACCTTCATTGCCGGGCTGGCCTTCGAAATAGATTTGGGTGGTCAAAACAGGACCACCCGGTGCGTTCACCTTGACGTGAATATGAGAGGGACGCCCCTGATAGGCGGCCGGCATAATGGTTTCCAGGCGATAGCGGCCCATTTCGTCGGCGAATTGCCTGCCGCGTAGGGTGTACCCAACATTGTCATACTCGCCTTGATCATTGGCCTGCCAAAAGTCTAATAAGGCACCGGCCACCGGCTGACAATCTGTCGTCAGCACCTGTCCGGTGAGCAGAAGTCGAGTGCCTGTCATGCCAGGTTCGGCCAGATCCGTCCGTTCCGGCGCACCGCTTTTGTAATACGGTCCTTCAGCATTACTGACCGTCGCTTCTGGTTCACCGTCGCAGGCAAGCGCCGGCCGGTTTTGCCCTTGCTCAGTAGTTGCTGCGCTGGTGGCATCGATTTGCACCGTCAATGTTTCGGCAGGTTGATTGTCCTGTTGCAAGTCCACGCCCTTCTCCTCGGCCAGGATTTTGCCCGCCCGGGGATCAGCCCCGGAGCCTCGGCCGGCCACCGCCTGCCGTCCCCCTCAGGCAGCGAACGACGAACGGCAGGCGGCCGATAACTACTCGTACCGCAAAGCGATAATGGGATGTAAGGATGCCGCCCGCATAGCGGGGTAGATGCCAAAGAAGAGACCTACGCCAACGGACACGCTCAAGGCCATGACCACACTGCCGAGGGTGACCAGGGCACGAGTGCCCCCCAGTAGGGGAGCGACTACCTGTGCCGCGGCATAGCCAACCAGCACACCGGCGAGTCCACCCAGAAGGCTGAGAATCACCGCCTCTGCCAGGAACTGGGCCAGGATGTCCCGTCGCTTGGCCCCCACCGCTTTACGGATGCCGATCTCTCGCGTCCGCTCGGTCACCGAAACCAGCATGATATTCATAATGCCAATCCCGCCCACCACCAGGGAGATGGCGGCGATGCTACCCAGTAGCACCGTAAAGGTCTGGGCTGTCTCCTGTACCGCCTCCACCATCTGCGTCTGGTTGCGCACGGTGAAGTCATCGGGCTGGCCTGTCGCCAGGCCATGGCGGGCGCGTAGAATGGCGGCCAACTCTGCCTCGGCAAATTCCATCTTGTCCGCCGAGACCACCTGCACGTTGATGGCCTGCAGGGACGTATTGCCTGCTCCGCCAAACTTGACCTGAGCTGTGCTCAGGGGGATGAGTACCTGGTCGTCCAGGTTTTGGAAACCACCAACCCCTTTGCTGGTCATGACGCCCAGAATTTGATAGTTCTGGCGATTGATCTTGATCGTCTTGCCCAGCGGATCAATGAGGGTGCCTCCGAAGAGATCTTCCACCACGGTTGTCCCCAGGACAGCCACTTTGGCCAGGTTTGTGAGATCCAGGCTCTCAATAAAGCGCCCGCGGGCTACCTCCCAGTTGCGCACCGTCAGATACTCCGGGGTAACCCCCAGCACGGTGGTCTGGGTGTTCTTGTTACCATAGACCACCTGGGCCCGGCTTGAGTATTCGGGCGCGATGGCGAATGTCGCACTGGCTAACCTGGCAATGGCTACGACATCGTCGTTCGTCAGGCTCTGGGCGCTGGCTGCCCCCATGGACGCGCCACGAAAGGTCATGGCCCCCGGCGAGATGACCAGCAGGTTGGATCCCAGGCTCTCGAATCGCTCCGTCACCTGCGCCTGGGCGCCGGCGCCGGCCGCCACCAGAGAGATTACAGCCGCCACGCCGATGACAATACCCAGCATGGTCATCCCCGAGCGCAGCTTGTTGGCCGTTAGAGAATACACCCCCACCCGTACGCTTTCGACGATGTTCATGGGCGCGTCCTTCCCCCGCCACCAGGGAAGCTGCTCCCTCCACCGGGGAAGCTGTTCCCGCCGCCGCGGAAGCCGTTTGGCTGCTCTTGGGATGGCTGGTACTCGATCACCACGCGATCGCCTTCGTTCAGCCCGCGCACCACCTCGACCTCCACCCCATCACTGAATCCCACTTCCACCGGCGTCGCGGTCATCGGCATCTGAGGGGAATCTTGCACCATCACCACGTTTCCTTCTTCCCCCTGCTGCACCGCCATAGCCGGTATGAGCAGAACGTTTTCCCGGCGCGCTACCACAATACTGAGGTTAGCCGTCATACCCGGCTTAAGAGATACTCCCTCGGCCCCTTCCAGGCTGATCGGCACTTCGTAGGTCACGATGTTCTGCGCCAGCGTTCCCTGGTAGGGCACCTCCAGCACCTGTCCCCGAAACCGGCGCCCGGGGAAGGCATCGAAGGTGATCTCTACCTCCTGCCCCACCTCCACCTGGCTGATGTCTGTCTCGTCCACAATGGCCCGCACCCGCAGAGCTGAAAGGTCGGACAGCGTCACCACCACGTTGTTCGAGGAGACCAGGTCGCCCACCTCTGCACCCACCGAGATGACCGTTCCATCAAAGGGAGCAGTCAAAGTAGCAGCTTCCAGGGCGGCCTGGGCCGTCTCCAGGGTAGACTGGGCGCTGACGACCTTGGCCTGGGCCACCTCGATCTCCTTGGGGTCGGGGCCAGCCTCGATTTCGGCCAGGGTTGCCTGCGCCTTTTGCAGGTTGTATTCGGCCTGAAGTACCTGGTTCTGAGCCTTGATGACTTCAGGATCGGCCGGCTGGGCTTGATCGGCCGCGGCGGAATCGGGCACAGCCTGGATTTCGGCCAGGGTTGCCTGCGCCTTTTGCAGGTTGTACTCGGCCTGGAGCACCTGGTTCTGATCCTTGGTGACTGTGGATGCAGCCTGCTGGGCCTGATCGAGCCTGTCCTTGGCCGCCTGGAGGCGATCCCAGAGCGCGAAGAGTTGTTCCTGGCTTATCTCCCCTGCTTTGTATCGTTCCTCCATCTCGGCATATCTGTCCTGATACCAACTGTAATCGTTTTTGCACACGGCCACGTCTTCAGGCCCAGGGGGGCACTGCAGAGCCTCATTGAGCCTATCCTCAGCCCACTGCAGGTTGGCCTCATGCTTATCCATTTCTTCCCGGCTGATCTCCCCCGCATCAAACTGCTGCGCCATCTGGTAGTAGTTGTCCTCGTACCAGGCGTACTGGTATTCCAAATCAATGACACTCTGGTAGGTACAAACCGGGGGTTCCACGGCATCCGCCAGGTTCTGTCTCGCTTCTGCTAGATCGGCCTTGGCCTGGGTCACGGCCAATTGAGCCTGGGCGAGATCAAGCTCGCTGTAGGGGGCCTTCGCTTGTTCCAGGCCATCCTGGGCCACCATGAGATCGGCCTTGGCCTGGGTCACAGCCAATTGAGCCTGGGCAAGATCGAGCTCGGTGTAGGGGTTCTTCGCTTGCTCCAGGCCGTCCTGGGCCAGCGTGAGATCGGCCTCGGCCTGGGTCACGGCCCGCTCCAAAGTCGTGGGATCGATGCGGGCCAACACATCTCCC
>JAHELX010000660.1 GCA_024643945.1 Anaerolineales bacterium | reverse complement strand
TCTCCAGGCCAGTACGTCAGACAACAGTTGGTGCCAGTTGACCGGCACCTCTTTGGAGCGGAGAAAGCTGACCGCCTGGCGCAGGTAGAAGCCCAGATCGTCATGGTGGGCGGCCAGTAGGGCGGTGAAGCGGCGTTCGATGGCGGTGTTGTCAGCCTGTGGATCGCGGGCGCGAGCAAAGTGGTCACCCATATTGCCGGTTCCGCCGGCCGCCGGGTGGTAGGCGAAGAGGGCAGCGATCATGTAGGTAGCGTCTTGCAGCCAGGCGGGGGCTTCCGCCGGCAGCCAGGGGATGATGTAGCGGTACATGTCGGGCACGGTGCCGGGCGGCTGGCCCAGCCCACGCCGCAAGGCGGCCAGCGCGGCGCGGTCGTCGCGCAGGCTTTCCAGGTAGGTGATAAACGGTCGAGTTTGGGTCATTAGAACCTCCTTGTTAAACGTAACTCTTGTTTCTGAACATGACAGCATGTTGCCGGACCCGTCACACTGCAAGCATGATCTACCATCTAATCTTTGTGCTCCGGCAGCACTTTCCCCAACCCCATCGCCAGTTGGTCCCGGGCGCGGACGGTGGCCTTGAGGTGGCGGGGATCGTATTCCAGGTCACCAGCCACCCGGTCGAAGGCGGCCCATGCGTTGCGGCGCAGCGTCTCACGCCAGCCGGTCAAGGTGCCCTCGATGTCATCCGGCAGGGCCTCAAGCATCTGGCGGAAGGGGATCTCCAGGCGCGACCAGTAGTCGCGCTCAATGGCCCATTGGCCGGCCAGGCTGTCCAGGTCCTCGCGCGCCGGTTGGCGCCCGGCGTCGGCATCGGATTGGGGCGAAAGCAACAAGGTGGCCAGCGTGCGCGCGGCACCCCACAACTGGCCCCGGACACCCTCGGCCATCTTGAGCGCCTCGTCCAGCCGCTGAACCAGGGTCTCCTGGGTGAGGTAACGCAAGGGCAGCGGGCAATATTCGCTGCGATAAAAATCCACTTTGGCCTGGTTGTTGGCCATGCCCAGGGCAATGTAACGGCGAGTTTGCGATTTTCCCAGATCGCTTCCGCCCTCGTAAATAAGTTCGGACAGCCACTGGAAGGTGCGAGGCGGGCGGTAGCTTTTGTCCCACAGTTTGAACAGCGCAGAGCTATCGCGCCATAGGGCACGCTCTTCATTGAAGCGTTGAACCAGAGGGCCACGTTTCTCATCCACACGATAGTGTTTCATTGGGTCAAACACGTCTCTCTCCAGGCGCAGGCCCGGCGCCAGGGTCATCTGCCGGATGACGATGTCTGTGGAAGTCTCTTCAGGGATGAGTAAAATTCGCCGGTTCTGCCACGTCAGGTAATCCAGGTAGCCGCGTGGACGGGAGCGGTCGGGAGTGAAAGGATCGTCCATTTCCCATGCCGGGCCATCGCCAGGGGAATGGGGCATGACATCGTCGTCGGTGGGGTAACGCAGCAGGTTGAGCATCAAGGTCTCAAACAAGGTTTCACCCTGGATAAAGAAGATCACACCCCGGGCACAGATGCCGTCGGTGAACTTCTGCGGCAGGCCGCTCAAGCCGGCCAGGCCGAACGCCTGTGCGGCTACCACGGCACGCGCCCCTTCTGCCGGAGTCAAGAGGACACCTCCGGCGTCGGTCGTGTGATCAAAAAGCGTAGCCTTGTTACCAAAAGCCAGTTCGAGGATCAGGCTATTGACGGATTTAGGTTTCACCCGATCATCAGCAGCCTGGTAGAAAGGGCGCTCCGGGTCGAAGAGGTCGAAACGGTGTGCCCATTGTTTCAGGTAGGCTGGCACCCGTCCATGGTCAAAGTGACCAGTTTCCCACAATTCATACCAGGCGTTGTAACCGTCCGGCCCGAAGATGCGGTGCAGCAGCGCCAGCAGCAGCCGGTAGAGAGCTGCCGTTACCAGGGGCGACTCGCCGGATAGTTCCCGTAGTTGGTGAGCCTGGAGCAGTGTATCCCGCAACCCCAGTTCGACGGGCCGCCCATCGGTGTCTACGCAGGGGATCCATAGCTTATCAATCAGATTGAACTTAGGATTCATCGTACCTCCTTTCTGGAACTGGATAATCAGTGGGGCTCTCTCAATCTGTTGTCTTTACCACCTCCAGGCCAAACAGCCTGGTCAACCGCAGCGTGTACGGTGTGTCCTCCAGGGAACAGACACCCTCCTCGAAGATAGCAGCGCGGTATTGGCGTAACAAGGGATGTTCGCGCCATGCCGGTGGTGCTTCCTGCTGCCGAAAATGTTCGACTACGCCCCAGTGCGTCACCCCAAGCGACGACTGCACCAGCGCTTGTGTCAACGCAGGATCGGGAGGCTGGTTCAAATCCACTGCTGCACCTCCACCATCCGGCTCCGTGTTCAGCACATCCCCAACTCGATGCAAGCAGACCAGGGAAATAGAGGGCGGTCCCAGCCTGGTAAGGGCCTGGAAAGCCTCGTGTGCCTCGGAGCTATCCTCAGCCAGCCCCAAATTGCTCTTGCTAAGGAGATTATCGGCTTGGGGTGAGGCAATCAACTTCGTCCGAGCCTTAAAGACATGCGTCGCCTCGTGCTCTTCCATCCGCTGCCTGGCCTTCGACAATGCCTCTAGCAACGCGGAAGTCAAAGCCGTTCCCGGGGGTTCCTCCTCACCATAGACAGCTTCGATCAGAGGCTCTGTGTCTTGAGGAAGGACCAGCCGATCCCGCGGGCGAAGTGCCAGGTAGGAGCGCAGCAACACGTAGGGCTCGTAGACGTAGGTATCACTTCGGTCAAAGACAGGCACGTCGTTCTCCACAACCGGGTCTGTGACCAACAACCGCGGTGCGTTCAACGCCGCCGGGCGAACCTCCCGATCGTGGCGGTGTAGTCGTCCCGCGCGCTGCAACAGCAGATCAGCCGGCGCCAGGTCGCTCAGCATCAGATCGAAGTCCAGGTCCAGGCTTTGCTCAATTACCTGGGTGGCCACTACAACGGCTTTGCGCGGGCGATTGCCATCTTTGCCAAAGCGAGCCAACACCTTCTTTTCAATGGTGTCTCGCCAACCTAGCGGAAAACGAGCATGGAACAGGATCAGATCCTCTTCGGGGACGATTCGAGCTGTATGCAGCGCCCGGAACATCTCCTGAGCGCGGCCTACCGTGTTGCAGATGACGGCTGCACAGCCGCCTTCCTGCAATTCCCGGCCGAGCCGCTCCGCGATGGCCTCCGGCGCGTTTTGGACCCACTCCAGGCTCAGGGTACGCGTTTCTGAGATTTCCAGGGGCACCACGCCTATCTGCCCATCCATTGCCCAGGTGATAGCCGGATAAGGGACAGATGGAATGTCTGTCGCTGGCGTTCCTGAGTAAGCCTGCAACAATTCGCGGCGAGTCTTCTCCGGCAGGGTTGCGGACAGAAGTACCACTGAAGCGTCCACGGCGCACAGCCAACTCAGCAACCGCTGGAAAAGCGAGGACATGTAGGTATCGTACGCATGAACTTCGTCAAAAATCACCGTCTTATGGCTGAGTCCAAAAAGGCGAACGAAGAAGTGACGGGTCTGTAGCACACTCAGGAGCGCCTGGTCTACAGTGCCAACGGCAAAGGGAGCCAACAGGCTGCGCTTGCGCGGCAGGAACCAGGCCATGGCCTCAATCGAGCGCTCTTTGCCTTCCCCCCCTTCGTCTACGATATCCAAATCGGGAGGCGCCGATTCTTGCATCCAGGCGGCCTGGCTGTGGACCAGCAACGGCAAGGCGCTATTTTGCGGATAACGGCGACCCAGTACAGCCTGGACGCGGCCAAACATCTGATTGCTGGTCGCCATCGTAGGCATCGCTACATAGAGCCCCCGCTGCTGCAGG
>JAHELX010000659.1 GCA_024643945.1 Anaerolineales bacterium | reverse complement strand
CCCAAAACAAGAAAGATACGCCTTGGGCATGTTCACCGCCCTAGGCCTTCGAGGATGGCAATTTCACCGCCTAAGACCGGTAATGACGATCCCCCGGACAAAGAGTCTTTGGGCGAAGAAGAAGAGGATCAAGCAAGGCAGGAGAAACATCGTCGCCGCCGCCATGTAAAGATTCCACTGAATCGGCCCGATAAAGGGAAGTCGAAAATTGGCCAGATAGAGGGTCAAGACGAAATTCTTCTCGGACGAAATGATGATCAAGGGAGCCAGGAAGTCATTCCAATAATAGACGGAGGCAAAGACGGCAACGGTGGCCAGGGCCGGCTTGGAAAGTGGCACGATGATGCGCCAAAAAATATCCCACCTCGAGGCGCCGTCGATCAAGGCCGCCTCGTCATAGTCTTTGGGAATGGTGAGGAAGAACTGGCGCAAGAGAAATATATTAAAGGCTCCACCAAACCAGGGTGGGATGATCAGCGGCTTCAAGGTATCCAACCAGCCGAGCCTGTGCCAGATAATGAACTGGGGCACCATCACCACCGCGAAGGGGATCATCAAAGTGCTCAAAATCAACACGAAGAGAGCTCTTTTGCCCGGGAATTCCAGGCGGGCAAAGGCATAAGCCACCAGCGCACTGGAGAGAGTGGTCCCGACCACGCCGCATACCGTATACTTTATCGTGTTCCAAATGCAGAGGGGTAACGGAGCTCCGCGGACCCTCGTCGCGTCGGGAAAGTTACTCCACATCACCGGGTTTGGAACCCATTGTGGTGGGATGGAGAAAACCTGGTCGAAAGGTTTGAGTGCGGTCGCGATCATCCAGTAGAGTGGCAAAGCAAATGCTATAGCCAGTATAATTAGCATGGAATATACAAAGACCTTCTTCAGTAAACCCATCCGTTGCGGGGTCCCAAACAAAATGATACGGATCCGACGACGGAGAGGCACGGAAGCATTCACATTCCCTCCTATGCCTTTGAACTCTTTCTGAAAGGTAGTACCCATAGTCTGACTCCCTATCCCTCTGGCATTTCATAGTAGACCCAGCGTTCGCTAAACTTGAACTGAAGCAAGGTCACAGTCATAATGATGATGAACATGATCCAGGCCATGGCCGAGGCATAACCCATCTTTAAGAAGCGGAATGCAGCTTGATAGAGGTAGAGGCCGAGAAAGAGCGTGGTATTGGACGGCCCACCTGCGGTCATTAAGTAGGGCTCGACGAAAGTCTGTATCCCCAAAATGACCGCCATGATGACGTTAAAGAAAATCACGGGCGATATCATCGGCAAGGTGATTTTGAAAAACATTTGAACCTCTCCGGCGCCATCGACCTGGGCTGCCTCCTGGAGCTCCTGCGGCACTCCCTGTAGCCCGGCCAGGTAGATGACCATCGACCCTCCAACACCCCACAGGCTCTTTATCATGAGCGCCGGAAGCGACCAGCTTTCTGAATAGAGCCAGTTCGGGCCTTTGAGGCCTGCTAACTCGAGCAGGCTATTTATTATGCCGTAGTCGGGTTGATACATCCAGAGCCAGAGCACGGTAACAGCGACTCCGCCGATCACAGACGGCAGATAGAACAGGCTCCGCCAGAAACCAAGGAATCGGATCTTCTGGTTAAGTAGCAGCGCCAGCCAGAGGGCTAAAAGTTGCCCCGCCGGGATGGCGATAAGCACATAGAGACCTGTAACCTTGAGGGATTGTGGGAACAAGGGATCCGCCGTAAACATCTCGACATAGTTATCCAACCCCACAAAAACAGGTGGCTCGATTAATTTCCAGCGAAAGAAACTTAAAACCAAGGAGGCGACAATCGGCCCACCCATAAAGAGGACGAACCCGATCAGCCAGGGAGAGATAAATCCGTAGGCTACCAACGCCTCCCTGAGCCGCTTACGTGTCCTTAACATGCTCACCTCCTTCTTTTTCCAATGGCGACCATATTACTATTACGCCATTTTCCGAAGCTGCGGGACAGGCTCCGAAAAGCCTGTCCCGCAGTTTCATGGATACCTTCGACAGCGCCGCTCTTAGACCGCGGAGATGATCTCCGTCACCTTAGGAGCCACTTCTGTGAAGGCGTCCTTCGCCGTCTGGCGGCCATGGTAGATGGCATCGAGCGCGTCGCCTATCAGTTTCCCGGCTTCGCCCTCGTGCGCCGGACCAGGCAGAACACGCCCGTACTCACCGGTCTGCGGGATCACGTCCCAATCCATCTCCAGGCCCTCGATCTCCCAAGCGTACGGCTTGACTTCGTTGACCGATCTCCTTACGCCCGGGAATTTTCCGTAACGGAGGTACGGGTACACGCCTTCCGTGCTGGTAGCGCAATTCACCCATTTCCAGGCCTCGTCCTTGTGTTGCGAGGTGGTGGCGATGGCGTTGAAGGCGGTGTGCAAGATCGTGCCTCGCTGGACCTTCGACGGCTCAGGCACCACGTTCCACTTGAACTTCACCCCCGCTTCATTGAGAGACAAGTTGAGCCAACTGCCCATGCGGTCGAAAGCCACACGGCCGGCTTGGAAGAGTTGGCCTGTAACCAATTCCCCGCCGAAACCGGCCGCCTGGGTAGGCGAAGGCATCACGTCGCCCGCAAGCAATATGTCGGCCCAATACTGGATCGCCTCGTAGGCCTCGGGCCTGTCAAGCCAGCACTCCTTGTAGTCGGGGCTGAACATATCCCCACCGTTCTGCCAGATAAATTTCAGATTGAAGTAAGTCCAGCCCAGGGGGATGGTCTCCGAGCCCCAGAATTTCTCATCTGGCTTACTGAGGGCGCGCGCTTTCTCGACGAACTCCTCCCAGGTGAATTTCTCCTTACTTGGGTAGGGTATGCCGGCCTCGTCCAAGATGTCCTTGTTGTAGAAGCACACGTGCGGGGCGGATGTGTCGGGGATGCCGTAGCGCTTGCCCTCGATGACGGGGTAGTCCCAGAAGACCTCAATGAAGTCTTCGGGATGAAAGTCCGGCTCAGCATCGACATACGGATTCAGATCGATGACCTGCCCGGCGCGGCCCATGTCAAGCACCATGGCCTCCCACATACGGGTGACATCCGGCAGCGCGCCAGCGGCCGCCATGGCGGGCACCTTCGTGGAAAACTCTCCCACTTGCTCAACCGTAACTTCGATGTTGGGATATTGCTCCTTGAAGATCTTAAGCATATCCTCACGAGCTTCAGGAAGGTCATGTATCCCGTATCGGAGGGTGACCTTCTCAGGGACCGGAGTCGCTGTTGGCACAACCTCGGTTGGCTTCTCGGGGACAGGCGTCGCCGTCGGCGCAACCTCGGCAGGCTTCTCGGGGGCAGGCGTGGCCGGTGCGCAGGCAGCAAGCAGCCCGCCCACGGTGGCTGTGCCGGCTACTTTCAGGAACTGTCGGCGACTAACCTTTTTGCTGCTCATTCTTTTTCCTCCTTCCTATTTTTAGTGGTGGAACGTCAAAAACTCAGAATCTACGCAATCACACCTCCTAGATCATGAATTTAGCTAATAGGGCCAGTTCTGCGATATGTACCGCGAACTGCAACCCCTTCGCCAGGCCCTCAGTATCGAACTGAAGGCCAACCTGCCCCCGGCCGGGCCGGGGCTTGAGCCTGAGCACCTGCTCCAGGCCTATCTCGACCGTTGAGCAATTTACCCTTCCGGCTGTTTGTTCAACAATATTCTTCTGAAAGCAGTCCTGGGGTTGAGCTCCTCCCTGGCCTTGGAGGCTTCATCGGCGCCACACGTATCACGGATAATCAACTCACCCCGCACCTTTATTTCTTCTATCTCTTCACGCCCGTCTGCGATCTGCCCCAGCAATGATTCCGTGGCAACTC
>JAHELX010000658.1:2607-3834 GCA_024643945.1 Anaerolineales bacterium | reverse complement strand
TCATTACCATCAAGAGGGCTTTACGTCAAGGTTACTCACCAGAGTCTGAGAATGCGTCGCCGGGATGATCTCTGGTAGCAAGAGATTGCGAGCGATGAAAGACCTCAACAAAGGGAAAAGGAGTAAGATGCGTGTTTACTTCACTATCTATCAACTCATTTCGTTGCTTCAAGGCGTTCTCTATTGAGCCGTTGGGCCAGGTTAATCTAATCGCAGGGAAGAATAACGTTGGCAAGACGACGCTGTTAGAAGCCCTCTTCCTGCTCATCGGCGCGGAGAATGTCGCCCTTGTAACAAAACTCAGCGCCTTCCGCGGCATTGAGCCGTTCGAGGGGGACCTGGGCTCAGTGCGCGAGACGCTATGGGAGCCATTATTCTTTAAGTTTGACGGCGGCGCCACGATTGAGATTAGCGGAAGGTTAAGTAGCGGCGGGCAACAAAGTATCGAAGTCAAGCTGATTCCAGGTGACTCTGTGCGTTTGAGCATGAGGGACAAATCGGTCTCACAAACTGGACTTGGGACCAATGGGACGTCGGGCAAAGCGATGCAACTCCGATATACGGCTCCATCTGGTGAAATTGACACAATCTACATGTTGATTGACGAGAAGGGTATCCGTGTCGAGCCGGTACCCTCGGAACCGCCATTTCCCGGTTACTTTCTGACTGCACGTCGTCGCCGAACCCCTCAGGAAGATGCAGAACAGTTTGGGCGTTTACAGATGAAGCAGGAACCTTATGATCTCTTAGAGACGCTCAAGATTGTTGAGCCGCGTTTGAAGCGCCTAACCACCATCTTCAGTGCAGGAGTGCCTATGCTCTATGGCGACGTAGGGCTGGGCCGGATGACCCCCTTGTCCCTTTTAGGCGATGGCATGGGGCGTCTAACCTCCCTCTTGCTAACGATTGCGAATTCACCAGGCGGGGTCGTCCTGGTGGATGAGATTGAAAACGGGCTACACTATTCCATCTTGAGCACGGTATGGCAGGCAGTTGGCGATGCGGCTCGCCGGTTCGATACCCAGGTTTTTGCCACGACACACAGTTTTGAATGTATCAGGGCAGCTCATCAGGCGTTCGAAGCTAGCGAGAGCTATGAGTTCCGCTTGCACCGGCTGGACCGGATTAATGATGATATCCGGGCTGTGACTTACGACCAACAAATGCTCGCTACAGCGATAGCAACGGACCTGGAGGTACGGTGATGCTTCCTGATGGTCTTCAACT
>JAHELX010000658.1:0-2507 GCA_024643945.1 Anaerolineales bacterium | reverse complement strand
TTGCACCGGCTGGACCGGATTAATGATGATATCCGGGCTGTGACTTACGACCAACAAATGCTCGCTACAGCGATAGCAACGGACCTGGAGGTACGGTGATGCTTCCTGATGGTCTTCAACTCTCGGCCACTTCTGCTAAAATCGCCTCAGGTTCCCGGCTTGAGACGAACTGTTAGCGGTAAGTAGAAATCGTGCATTGTCATAGGAATAGGGGGGACAACCCGAGTGCATATTTCACTCGATCGCGGGTCTGTTGTGGCGGTGTGCCGAAAAGCCGAACCGGGCCTGCCCAAATTGACGGTTGATGCCGTCCATCTCATTGAAAACTACGGTGTCGCGGGGGATTACCATGCGGGCCAGTTCGTGCGTCACCGCTACCTGGCGCAAAAAGACCCAACCAAGCCCAACCTGCGCCAGGTACTGCTTGTCGATACGTCAATTCTGGCCGAGATTGCGTGCCAGGACATTCATCTTAAACCGGGGATGCTGGGTGAGAACATCACGCTGGACGGGATCGCGGTGATGAGCCTGGCGATTGGAACCCAGCTTGAGGTCGGCGAGACGCTGCTGGAAGTGACCGAGGTCCGTAATCCGTGTTACCAGTTGAATGAGATGCACCCCCGTCTGCTCAAAGCAGTTGCGACCAAAGTGGACGGACAGGTTCGCCGGAAGGCCGGGGTGATGGCGCGTATCCTGAAAGGAGGGTGGGTACGGCCCGGCGACGCCGTGATCGTGCGTGGCGAACCAGGCGTAAGGTAGTTGGAAATAATAAACGCTTTCGCATCCCCTTGCTTCGTTCCCCATTTCTTTGTCCGTGTTCTTTTCCGTCCGTGAGTCGAAGATAGGATTGTGGCCTGCCGTGTTATGGGCGAGAATTATACCTGACCCAAGTGCAGGTATTATATGACTCACGGACAGAAGGAAACACGGACTTGAATTCCTCTGGTGCGTTTAAATTCAATTGAACGGCATCCCTCGCTTCTGTGTGCCATGTGACAGGAAAGAGATGGACACGCCGCTGTTCAAGGCCCAGATCCCTGACTGGCGAGCGGATGCTCTCCATTGGGCTGGATCGCGCTTGAGATTTCCACAAATCGGCCACTTCTGCTAAAATCATCTCAGGTTCCCGGCTTGAGACGAACTGCTAGCGGTTGGCTTGCTCGCTCGCTTGCGTTCCCAACGCAGCCATTGCCTCCAAGCACGGGCTTAGTTCAAGGCGGGATTGTGGGGCGGCTAGTCTGGAATTGATGTAAGATTAGGCGAGAGGAGGGCAAGATGGATACACCAATTATTGACAGGGTAATTGAGCAACTCAGGGCCATGCCTCAAGAATTACAGTGGCGCGTGCTGGAGTTCACGCGCGCTTTGGCTCAGTCTACTCCTCATGGTGTTCCCGGCCAGCAACTACTGCGTTTTGCAGGTGCAATATCGCTAGACGACGTTAACCTGATACGCGAAGCAGTCGAACAGGGCTGTGAGCAGGTGGATGCCAGTGAGTGGTAGATATCTGCTCGACACGAATATTATTATCGCTCTCTTTGCTGACGAAGCAGATGTCAAGAAAAATCTCGCCACCGCCGAAGAAGTATTCCTCCCCAGCATCGCAATCGGCGAGTTATGCTATGGAGCTAGGAAGTCAGGAAAACCGGACGAGAATTTGGCGCGCATTGACGAATTTGCAGCTAGCAATGTAGTACTCGGATGTGATACCGAGACAGCTCAGCATTATGGCGAGGTCAAGAACAAGCTGCATCTCAAGGGGCGGCCGCTACCTGAGAATGATATCTGGATTGCGGCCCTCGCGTTTCAACACAATTTGGTGCTGGTTACGCGAGATGGGCACTTTCAAGAGATTGAGGATTTGAAGATAACCATGTGGTAAGCAAGCGGCGCGGGCTAACTATCAGTTGCTATGCCAAGATTGTAACCTCTACGCCAGCAGATCGTCAGCCCGCCGGACCGCACGGCGAAGTGCGCCAAACGGGGCACGAAGCCAGGGGGAAACCAGGCTTTCCCGGAGGAGGAAAAACCTGGTTTCTGAGACAATGGCCCGCTAGCGGTTACTGGCCGGCTGCATCCTCAACGCCGGGCGCCTCGGAGGTATCATCCGCCTGGCTCTCATGCTGTTCCTGCACGTTGTCCTGGTCGTTAGCATCCTCTTTCCCCTGGACTTCGGAGCTTTCTGCCGCCTCGTGATCTCCGTCAGCCGGCTCTGTGTACAGGAGCGTGCCGTTGCCGGCGTCCACCTTCACGTCCGAGCCGTTGCTCAGTTCCACGGCGTAGACCCGGCAGCCGTTTTCGTCGTCCAACTCCGTCTTTACGACGGTGGTGCCAGGGTTGGCAGCCAGGGCAGCCGCTTCAGCATCAGCCGCACTGATCGTGGCTTGCTGGCCGGCAGCCAGGCTGCAGGTATAGGATGGTTCCTGCACCTGGTCGTCAGGCCCCGCCTCTGGCTGAGGAGCGGTCTGGACCGCTGCCGGCGGCGCAGCGGGGGCCGGCCCTTGAGC
>JAHELX010000657.1 GCA_024643945.1 Anaerolineales bacterium | reverse complement strand
TCAAAGGCCGAGATGCGATCTGTCGTGATGAGTACCCGCTGCCCGTTCATGACATAAATGTCTCGCACTTTGCCCTCAATCCGTGCTCCCCATCCGGGCAGATCCACACGCAGAAGCGCATGCGGAAGAGCAGCCAAAATCTCGTCATCCGACAACATAGGGTTACCCTCCGATCCACATGTTTCTAGTACCCCATCACAGGGATTATGATATGATGTAGATTACGCCTATGAGGCCGAATCTAACTTATCAAAATCACTTTGATGGGGCACTAGCTCGCTCTGGCAGACTGTCGGCAATAAACAGGCTTACATGTTAGAAGCATAATGTACGCCATTCTGAAAAAGCGGCAGTCCCGAGAAACTTCGTTCGCCGCGATGAAACCGAGGATGTTGCTCGGGCATAACGTGATCTTCCGGATGGGGCATAAGTCCCAGGATCGTTCCCTCGGGATTACAGATGCCGGCAATGTTTGCCTGGGAGCCATTGGGATTCCACGGATATCCGGCGGGATGGCCATCTGGCTTTACATAGCTCAAGGCTATCAAGCCCATTGCGTCCAGTCTGGTCAGTGTCTCATCATCCCGCGCGACGAATTTCCCTTCGCCATGCGCCACAGGGCAATAAATAAGATCATCCAACCCTTGAGTGAATAGGCAAGGGCTGTCGGCTTGGGGTTGCAAATATACCCATCGGCACTCAAAACGGGCGGAGTCGTTGCGGGTAAGGGTCACCACTTGCTCACCGGCTCTCGGGTTCACCATTGTTTCCCGTGCTCTTCGCTTATCGGTGTCGAGGGAGGCCTGGTCATCTGTCATATAATCGGCTCCGGGCAATAATCCTGACTTCACCAGCGCCTGGAATCCATTGCAAATGCCCAAAACAGGCCGTCCGGCTGACACAAACATGGCCAGGTCATCGGCCAGTCGGTGGCGCAACGCAACTGCCCACAGCTTGCCTGCCCCCAGGTCATCGCCATAGGAGAAACCACCCGGCAGAACCAGCATCTGATAATCCGCTAGCCGGCGCTCGCCCGCGATTAATTGATTGATGTGGACGATTTCCGAAACACCGCCGGCCAACTCACAGGCCCAGGCTACCTCTCGGTCCCGGTTCGTTCCCCTCGCATGTAAGATCAGGATACGGGGTCTCATTGCTAATCCAAGTTGTCGCACGAATAGAAGCTTGTCCCTGATAAATGCCCCCGCCAGGCCTGTCCCACTGCTTCCAGGTTGGTCCTGATCACTAAGCGTCCGTCAAGACCTGTGATCTGCACCTGATCGTCATCGCGTACATGCCCCACTCGCGCCATAGGCAGTCCCAGCAAGTCAGCCTCAAACTTGGGGGCATCATCCGGAGCAACTTCCACGACGAAGCGCCCCAGTGATTCGCTAAAGGCTAACACGTCGTCCCGATCAAGTCCCGGCATCCGAGGAACGTCAGCCAGATTTAAATCCAGGCCCAAGCCACCTGCCAGAGCCATCTCAGCAGCCGCCACCGCCAGACCGCCTTCAGAGCAATCGTGACAGGCCTGCACCAATCCGTGAGCAATAACCCAATGCAGTGCCTGAAAGAGTTCCAGGCTACGCGCGGGCGGTTGCGGCACATGGGCTCCTATCACTCCATGACGTCGATAGTAAGTGGAGCCCCCCAATTCGTCGGCTGTCATCCCCAAGACATACAACCAGTTCCCAGTCGCCTTCAAATCTCCTGTTACAGCATACGCTAAATCGGGGACAATACCCAAGGCCGAGATAAGCAAAGTGCCGGGGATGGCGTGTTTATGACCATCGGCGCCGGTGTATTCGTTATTCAGGCTGTCCTTACCCGATATAAAGGGAGCTCCATATGCCACAGCCGCGTCGTGACAGCCTTGCGCGCAGCGTACTAGCCCTCCCAGACGGTCTGGTAGATTGGGATTCCCCCAGCAGAAGTTATCCAGCAATGAGATCTGATCTGGGTCGGCGCCTACCGCTACGCAGTTGCGAATCGCCTCATCCACCGCCGCCCAGGCCATAGCATACGGGTCAATAAACCCGTATGCTGGATTAATCCCCACCGCCAGAGCCACCCCTCTCGTGCCAGACGTTGCTCCCTCTGATTCTCGCCACGGGTCGAGGGGGGCCAACACTGCCGCATCACTGGGCCCGGTGCCGGCCTGACCCACAAACGGTTTCACCAGGGTACCACCCTGCACTTCGTGGTCGTAACGGCGGACAACATCCTCCTTGCTGCGCGTATCGGGCACGGCCAATAATGCTAGCAACTCAGTCGTGAGATCCAGCGGGCAGGGCCATTCGGGCTCAGACAAAGTCGGGGGCATCCACACAGCGCGCAGGTGACGGCGCGGCAGACCATGATGCAGAAACTGTGTTGAAAGCTGCCCGACCACTCGCTCTCCGTAGTACAGGGTCAACTGGCCATCGCCGGTGAAAGTTCCCAGTGCAGTGACTTCTACATCTAATCCCTGGCAGATCTCCTGTAGTCGGGGCCAGTTAGCAGGCGGTATGGCCAGTACCATGCGTTCCTGTGCCTCGCTCAACCAGATTTCCCAGGGACGCAGGCCAGGATATTTCAATGGCACCCGCTCAAGATGGATCTCCGCGCCCAGGTCGGAGCCCATCTCGCCCACGGCAGAGGAAAGCCCCCCTGCGCCGCAGTCGGTGATGGCGGTGTACAACCTCTCATCACGAGCTACCAACACCGCCTCCAGCACTTGCTTCTCGTGGATGGGATGGCCGATCTGCACCGCGCTGCCGGCCACAGTACTGGTTTTGTGGGTCATCTCCATAGAAGAAAAGGTGGCCCCCCGTAGCCCGTCACGTCCGGTGCGCCCACCGATCGCCACTACCAGATCGCCTGCTTGTGGCGTGCTGGGATGGGCGTCCCGGGGCAGGATCCCCAGGCAACCGCAGAATACCAGCGGGTTGGCTGTGTAACCTGGGTCGTAGAGGATGGCCCCGTTCGCGGTGGGGATACCCATCTTGTTGCCGTAATCCTCGATGCCGGCCGTTACCCCATCGGCGATGCGGCGAGGATGCAGCACACCAGACGGCAGATCAGTGAAGGACAGGTCCTGCGGGCCAAAGCAGAGTACATCGGTGTTCGCGATGGGCCGCGCGCTGACGCCGATCACGTCACGCACCACACCACCTACCCCTGTGTTGGCGCCGCCAAACGGCTCCAATGCCGAGGGATGGTTGTGCGTCTCAACTTTGAAGGCGAGATCGAATCGATCGTCAAAGGTGACAATACCCGCGTTGTCTACGAAGGCCGACCGTACCCACGGCTTGTTCACTTTCTCGGTGGCCGCGCGGATGCAGGTTTTGAGAAGGGAATCGATGCGCTGCTGCCGCGACGAGCCATCCGGACCCAATTCCTCATAGGTGATGAGCGCTTTGAAGGTTTTGTGAACGCAGTGCTCCGACCAGGTTTGCGCCAACATCTCCAATTCGATGTCGGTGGGCTCACGGCCCTGCTGGCGATAATAGGCCTGGATGGCCTGCATCTCCGGCAGGTCCAGCGACAGCCGTCGCTCGCGACTGATGGCCTCAAGTTTGGTACTGTTAGCCTCAGTGAGCAGGACCACTTCCACAACATCATTGCTTTGCGTTTCAAAGGGAGTTTGCGACGATACCGGCACAAAGGGCGGGGTTACCGGCTGATTGACCGTGTAGGTCTGAATGACCTCATTGGCCAACAGGTAATCCGCAATACGGTGTACATCCTTATCCCGGACGTCCCCCAGGAGAGTATAGCTCTGACCAGTGGCTGCACGCTTCAATCCAGCCACTCCTATCATGCGTGCCCCCTCTAACAGGCTCTCGGCCGCGCTGTCAG
>JAHELX010000084.1 GCA_024643945.1 Anaerolineales bacterium | reverse complement strand
CCAGAACCCTTGCCTGGATCCTGATTCGTCCCTTGTCCTTTGCCATTGTCCGGCGAGGACTGTTCATCCTTGTCTCGTCCGTAGCCAGGGCCCTGACCCTGATTCGGGCTTCCGGCCTGGTCCTGATCCTGACCCTGTCCACGTCCTTGGCCGGTGTCTTTACCTGAAGCCGGCCCCACGCCCTGCCCTTGACCTGTGTCCGGCGGTTCCTTATCAACCTTGCCAGGTGGGGTAATGGGTGGGCCAGGACTTGCAGCCGGCCGGCCAGGCCTGGCCCGCTCCAAAGCGGACTCGGCACGCGCCTGTCCCTGCGCTGACACTGCCAGCGCTCGCTCCAGTCCGGGACGGGCAGCCGGCGGGGCTTTATCCAGCAACTGACCCAGGACCGCCTGTTGTTGCTGTGTATGAGCTACCACGACTGTCAATTGATCAGGGTCAGCTTGCTCGGCGGCAGCCAACGCCTGTTCGGTTTCATCTTCCAGGTCCCCCAGAACCGTTTCGTCAACCACACCATCCTGCGCCATCAGAGCTTCGACCTCGCGCAGCCGGCGATCAGCCCAGGCCAAATGGACACGCGTCTGAAGTCCGGGAGTGAACGCCACTGATGACACCAGGGTCTCCGCTGCTCGCTTAACTGGATACAACCGGCTTCCTGGCAGACTGGCTGATGCGGCTGAAACGGTTCCAGCACTTAGGACTCCGCAGAGCAACAGCACACTCACCATAGATGCGACGACCAGCCGGCGCGTGCTGCCCAGCAGGTTGGAGAGGATTCCCCCCTGGCGAGGAGGTGATGCCTGTTGTCGGCGAGCTCGCAACTGGGTGGCGTGGGCCAGGAAGCGCGCTTCGCCCGCGCGGAAGCCTTCGGCCGGCATTGGCCGGCTGTCTGGCGTCCCCAGCATAGCGGCCACGCGCAAAAGGGGAGCCAGCTGCCTGGCGTGCGATGGGTAACTGGCCAGGCAAGCCTCTGGTGTATCGCCGTCCTGCAATCGATCGAGGCAGATATTCAACACGTGTTCAAAATCCAGGCTGTCGGTCACTTTTCAATCTCCAAGAGGCGACGCAACGATGCCAGTGCCCGGTGTTGCAGCGCCTTCACTGCCCCCTCCGTTTTTCCCAACAATTCGGCTACTTCCGCTGTTGAATACCCAGCAATGAAACGGAGGGATATAACCTGCTGTTGGTCGTCGGTCAAATCGACCAAGGCCTCCCACATACGGCGAGCGTCATCGCGATGCGCAGCCTGGCGGTGAGGATCTTGCTCCTCGCTGGCTGCTAATCCTTCATCCACAGAGGCAGCACGGCGCGCTCGTTCCTTACGATAATGGTCAACCACGCGTGCGTGGGCGATTCGATACAGCCAGGCTTCGAAAGGACGGCCAGTGTCCTGATATGACGGCAGACCTTCCAGCATCCGCAGGAACACGTCACCTACCAGATCCTCGGCCGCTACCTGATCCCCTACCCGATAATACACGTAGCGAAAGATGGCGTCGGCATGCCGACGGTACAACTCGCTGAGAGCCTCTGTATCATAAGTTTTCGCCTTTTTGATTAAACGGCTCTCCCTGACATCCCGCACCGAAAAGACTCCTCTCACCGATGTTTCTTGGGGGTAGCCCTAGCCCCCTTGTGTGCTCACCGGGACTCTCCGGGTGACAGAGCCTGGGCTGGGTTCGAGATTTTCCCAACTTGACCACCAGAAGAGATCGGATGTGATGCGGGCATTATATCATACCGTCTGAGAAGCACAAAGGATACGGCTAAACTGAGAAGTCAATAAAAAAAGCAAGAGCAGGGGAATAGTGGCATGTGGTACTATCTTCTCACCACCCTCCCGTATCCTTTTAGTCGTTGATACGGTATGGAAGGTGAGTTGATCATTGCCTGATAACCACAGTCTCTTCACAAACAGTCGGAACAGGATTCTGACTCAACCTCAAAATGTGTGCCAATCACATCATCTATCAGGAAGGAGGTTCCAAATGAAGCGAGTGATGCTCTCTCTTGTTTTAGGACTGTTAGGGGTTGGTCTGCTTTTGACGTCGGTGGCGTTGGCTGCGCCCAACAAGCCGCCGACCTTGCGCGCGGAGCCCGGCTATCTATTCCAAGGCCCCATCAGTGATACAGACACCATCACTGATACAGACACTTTAACCGATACAGACACTTTGACCGACACAGAAAGCATCAGTCCCACAACCACCATGACTCACCCTGTTGCGTCAAAGATGGCCGAGTATTTCGAAGTGGACTACTCGGAAATCGAAGGTCTTCACGAGGACGGGTTCGGCTTCGGCGTGATAGCCCGCGCCTACTTCGTGGGTGAGATGCTGGGGATCACCCCCACGGCCTTGCTGGACGAATTCGCGTCCGGCACGGGATGGGGCGTGATTATGAAGGAGCATGAATTGCATCCCGGCCTGGGACACGGCAAAAACCTGGGTTATATCATGTCGGGGCGCTGGCGAAACGACCAGGATGGCGGTTCCCTGAGTACAAGTACTGCCGGTCATATGCCGCCCGGTCAGCTCAAGAAATCTGACAAGGGTAATGACGATGATCGTGGCCACGGCCCCCCAAGCACACCGCCAGGCCATGACAAGGACAAAGATAAGGGCAATGAGGGCAATAAAGGTAAGAACAAGTAGGAATCTCAATCTATCCTGAATGAAGTAATGCCCTTATTACTTACGCCGCATAGAGGGTGTAAGGCCACCAAACGGTAAGCAAAAAGAGGCTGGCAGACCTGCTCCCTCCTGACCCTCAACCCAGGAGACGAATGCCAGCCTCTTTTGATACTAAAATATGTACGCAGTCAATATTAACGACCTGACAAAATTCAAAGACGACCCGGTTCACCCGGTGAATATGCTGCTCGTTCCCCTGCTGACCGACACGATCGTTAATTGCGAGCCAGAGCAAATTGATGGCGATGCCGTACTGGCATCCGATGACTTCATGGAGCACTGGCGTGCTCTCATCCACGTCATCCGCAAGGGGTCGGGATGCTACCGAGGTGTTCGCAAGCACTATCTACGTATTTACCGCAAGAGGGGAAACGGCTGGGAGCAGATATGAGTGCCGTCTCACTCGCCATCATCAAGGCCATGCAGTTGGCGCAACGAGGCGATGTAGTTGGCAGCGTCAGGCTCCAGCCGGCGGGAGGGGCCAAGTGGATCTTCTACGGTTTCATCGCTTAACAAGGCGTGGAAAGTGTTGAGAATACCGTAGCTGAGCACGTCCAGGTGATAGCCCCCTTCCAAGGTAAAGACGATGCTCCCGTCACACAACTCTTCGGCCAGCGAAACCAGCGTGCGGGTGATCCAAGCGTATCCCCCCAACGACAGTCCCAATCCGGCCAGGGGATCATCCCAATGAGCGTCAAAGCCAGCCGAGACGAGGATCAGGTCGGGCGCGAAGCGACGGGCAACGGGAATGACCACCTGCTGGTATAGTTGCCGGAAGACATGGTCACCCGCCCCAGGCGACAAGGGCATATTGACCACCGTTCCTTCTCCCGGCCCGCGCCCCATCTCGTCGGCAGCACCGGTGCCGGGGTAATAAGGATACTGGTGAGTGGAGATGAAGCAAACGGCTGGGTCATCCTCGACCATAGCCTGTGTACCATTACCGTGGTGCACATCGAAATCCACGATAAGCACTCGATCCAGGCCCCGGTCCAGGCGAGCTGCCCTGGCCGCGATGGCCACATTGCCGAACAAGCAAAAGCCCATCCCTCGACCCGGCATGGCATGGTGACCAGGTGGCCTCACCAGCGCGAAGGCGTTATCTACCCGGCCATCAATTACCGCCAGCGTAGCTTCAATCAGCCCGCCGGCAGCCACCAGCGCGGCCTGGTATGAGTGGAGATTAGTATAGGTATCGGGATCCAGGTAGCCGCCGCCCTTCTCCGAAATCGCCTGCACCTGGTCCACGTAAGCCGGGCGGTGGACGCGGGTCAACTCGTCGCGAGTGGCCGGTCGCGCCGGGATGTGGGTCAGTCGTCCTAACATACCGATTGTTTCCAGCAATGCCAGCGTCTGCTCCAACCTGGACCGGTTTTCGGGGTGGCCAGGCAGATTGTGTTTGAGGAAAACCTCATCATACACGTAGCCGGTGGTCATAGTGATCGCCCTCCTTCGCCCTGTGGTATCTCGGTTGGTCTGAATCCGTATTCATCATAAAATGGTAAGGCGCAAATGTCAAGGGGAGGGACTCAGGGACTCAGGGAATCAGGACTCGGGGAATCAGGACTCAGGGAATCAGGAATCAGGGGCGAGAGGCCAGGATAACGCCCAATCTCTCCTGATCACCGATTCCCCGAGTCCTGATTCCTTGAGTCCTGATTCCCCGCTCCCCCATCTCGACTGAGCAATACTTTACGGAAGGCCATCGGTTGGGTATAATGCTAGGAAAAAGCCAGCAAAGGAGATCAGGTATGTCAAAGAATGAACTGGTCGGCAGGCGGGTGGAAGTACTCGACCAGGGATGGATTGAGTTACAAGACATCATGGGTGACGACCTGGCTATCGTCAATGCCGCCCGGGTTTCGTTCCTCGGGGAGAGCAAAGGAACTGAACAAGATAAAAAGCTGCTGTTCTACCTGATGCGCCATCGGCACACCAGCCCTTTTGAGCAGGTGGAGTTCAAATTTCGGGTGCGGGCGCCGTTATTGGTCTGGTGGCAATGGGTGCGGCATCGCACATGGCACGTAAATGCCCAGTCCGGCCGGTATACTCCTTTCCAGGAACATGACTTTTACCACCCATCGACCTGGCGCCGTCAATCCGAGTCGAATAAGCAGGGGAGCGAGGGAGAGATTGACCCCAGCGATGCCGAGCGATTGTCGGCATTGCTGGCCGAACACTATAATCATTCCTTCGCGTTATATCAGCAGGCGCTGGATGCAGGTGTCGCTAAAGAACAAGCGCGGCTGTTTCTACCTGGCTTTGGCGTATATTACACCTGGATCTGCAAAGTGGATGCCCACAATTTGATGCATTTTCTCTCGCTGCGCATGCCGCCCGACGCCCAGGCCGAGATTCGAGCCTACGCCCGCGCCATTTACGAGCACTTCTTCAAGCCCATCCTCCCTTGGACGGCCGAAGCCTTCGCTCGCTATGTTATTGGAGAGGTCGACGAGACTACGGTGTGAACGGCGACGGGGTGCATTCCAGTTTTGGGGTTGCCCCTCTGGGACAAGTCCTACAAGATAGCGGCTTCAAAATCAGAACTGCTGGGTGACTATGGCAGCGATAGACAAAAGAGGGTATCAGACGTATAATTGAAGTGAGGAGAGTTATCCTGGAAATTTTTGACCCCATTAAAGAGAGTGCTTAAAAAGCCACCATTGGGGCTGGTAGTAACCACTTTAAGTACATTCAAAGAAGTTCCGCACGTTTTTTCGGGCGTTTTGGCCTGAGAAACCAGGCATTTACCCATCAAGACTTATTTGTCTGTACTTAGTGGCTTTTGCACCCCTAATGCAAGTAGTCAACCACTAAAGTGGTTACTACGAACAGTTTTTAAGTACTCTCATTAAAGAGGCTATGATGGACCACAACATGAAGAAGAAAGAGCAAGACAGAAACGAGAGCAATGTCCAGGCTTCGGCCGAGCGTGAGCAAGAGGCAAGCTATATTGACGCCCTGGAGGCGCAGCGCGCTGAGAAAGACGCCTATTTCCGGCAGAATCCGTATTCACCTCTAGAGCCAGAGGACCGTCAAAACTTCAGGGGCCTGAAGTATTACGAGCCGGACTTAGCATTTCAGTATATACTTCAGTTGCAGCCTGCCGATCCAGAGCGAATCACTTTGCAGACGAACACCGGAGATGAGCAGACCTATAACCGGATGGGCACGGTGAAGTTTGAGGTAGATGGCGAACCGGCTGAAGCGGCGATTTATCAATCCACCGACGGCGACGACCTGTTCTTGCCTTTCCGCGATGCAACGAGTGGCAAAGAGACCTACGGCGCGGGACGCTATCTCGAACCCGTAGACGTGGGAAATGGAGAAGTGTTGGTGGACTTCAATCTGGCCTATAATCCTTACTGCGCTTACTCACCCAACTACTCATGCCCGCTGCCGCCCGTAGAGAACTGGCTCAAGGTGCCCATCCGCGCCGGGGAAAAGAAGTTCAAAGAGCACTGATTGGAAATCGTGTTACTCCCCTCTCAAGCGGCGAATGGCCAGCGGCAGCATGCCCAACAAATCGCCGGCTACCACGCCGGCATCGCCTAAGGCGTCGCGAGCCAGCTCACCGGCCATGCCATGCAGATAGGCGCCCACCAGTGCCGCCTCGAAAGGAGCCAATCCCTGAGCACGCATGCCTACGATGGCTCCGGCTAACACGTCGCCGCTGCCGGCGGTGGCCATGGCCGGATTGGCAAAGGGAAGTAGCGTGACTCGTCCGTCTGGCGCTGCCACCAGAGTATAAGCCCCTTTCAGTACTACGATGTGCCCCCATTTGGCAGCCATTTCGGTGGCGCAGCCGATACGGTCAGCCTGTACCTCTTTCGTCTCGCAGCCGATCAAGCGCGCCATCTCGCCCGGATGCGGAGTGAGGATCGTCTCGAGCGGGAGTTGCCCCCACCAATGGTCAGTCTTGGCTAATAGATTGAGTCCGTCGGCGTCTACGACCAGCGGGGGGAGCTTGGTGCCCTGAGAGGATTCCTCTTCGGCTCCGGCCTCTTCGTGGACAAATCCTAAGCGCCGCTTGTGGGCAGCCTTTTGGCCACCAAGGAACTGGCTCAGGAACTCTTCAGTCGGCTTTTCCTGACCAAGGCCAGGACCGAGCAGCAAGGCCTCATAGTCACCCACATTCTCCGACAGGACTTTGGCCGCATCCGGGGCCAAGACACCCATATCGTGGGGCAACAGGAGATAGGTGGCCTCCGTTAGCCGGGAAGCGACGATGGGATAGATGGCCTGGGGGGGTGCCAGCGTGACCAGCCCTGTGCCCACGCGGGTGGCCGAGGCAGCCGTCAGGTAGGCGGCGCCGGTATAATTGACCGATCCGGCGACGACCAGCGCCCGGCCAAAAGTCCCTTTGTGCGCACTGGCCGGGCGCGCTGGCAGCAACCTGGCAATTTGGGCCGGCGTGGCCATTTCCAGCGTGACGTCGGCGTACAGGTCGGCGGGGATGCCGATGTCACCAACCACCAGCTTGCCGACAGCCTCCACGCCGGAAAGGAGGATGTGCCCGCGCTTGACAGCAGCAAGCGTCACTGTCATATCGGCAGGCAGCGCGGCTGGGTCGAGTTCGCCGGTGTCGCTATTGAGCCCCGATGGTAGGTCGAGGGCGACGACGATCGGGGGGGCCGCCTGGGCCATCCCCTCGGCCGGGGCGACCAGTAGCCCATCGCCTGGCTGGCGACGCTGACCAACAACCTCGCGCGCCTCGTCGAGCAATCGTTTCAAGTCTCCCTCAATGGGCCGGCTGCCACCGGTTCCCAGCAAGGCATCCACCACCACATCGGCTTCGGTCAACAGCCCACGCAGTTTTTGCAAATCGCCATCATCCGCCATCAGTGTGCTGGGAATGTCGCGAGCCTGGGCCAGCTCCCAGTTCTTGTCCCCCTTCGTCTTGCGCTTCCACACGTACAGATTGACGGTCGCCCCCATGTCAACCAGGTGACGCGCCACGACCAACCCGTCGCCACCATTATTACCCGGCCCGACCAGCACCAACACGTGCCTGCCTTCAGCCCCAAGCCATTCATTGATGGCCTGGGCCACGGCGCTACCGGCGTTTTCCATCATCTGGTCAAAGGTCAATCCGCCGGCGTCGGCGGCTGTTTCAATCTTTCGCATCTCTTCAGTGGTAACGATCTTCAACATCGATTCCTCCCTATATAGAACAGTTAACGGCTGCAGGCGAGTCGGGCCTGCAGCCAGATAGTAAGCAGTCCTCCCAGCGCCATTGAGACGGCCAGGATGGCGGCATAGAAGGTCCGAATGGCGTTAGATGGAGATGAGCCAATAGGATCGAGGGGATGCTGGATAACACCCAGGCGTGGCGCCAGGCTCAGCGTCAGCGCGGCCAACAGGACAAAAACCAGCGCCGAGAAGCGGGCGTTACCCACCAGGCGAGCAGCGACAACGATGACAATCCCCACGACCGCCAAGGTGAAGGTAAAGCGTGTGCGAGGCTCGAACCAGGCAATGAACACACCCCAGGCCGCGTAGGTAGTGACCATGCTGAAGAGAGTATGTGCCAGCCAGACAGCGACCGCCGTCCAGGCGAAGGCTTTTCCCCAGGCCAACCAGCCACTTTGTGCTCCAACCAGCGCTGCCAGGTTGACTGGCAGACCAATAGCAAAGAGGGCCATCGCCGTCCGCACCAGCGCGCCGTGCAGGTAGACCAACTTAACTATCTGCCCGAGCGTCCTCTCAGCGGGCGCAAGCCAAAGGAGCAACAATAGAATCAGAGCCAGCCCGCCCAACAAAGGCCAGGTCCAACGGCGCAGCCCATTCAACATAGTCGTCATCGTTTTCACCCCCCAAAGGGACCCGTTCCCCATTGGCTGCCAGTATAGCACGGGGTCAGGAGCGATGCAAGCCAAAATAGCAGGGATGGCAAATGTACCCTGTCTTCCGCCGCCGGTTGACATAGAGCGCGTAACCGCTATAAAATAGCAACGTAACGAACGAGAAGGGAAGATTTACCCTTAAAGTGTATCTGAAAAGTAAGGTGAGGCAGCCTTTTCCCCACGACTTTTCAGACAGCTTCTTAAGTAGAGAGAGACGACTGGAGGTTAGTGCTATGTCGGAGCCAAGTAAGGTGGGCTATTGGTCAGCACTGAGGGATTTTCACGAGGCGCGTCGCCGGGCTGCATTGGAAGAGATCATGGCTCGCATGCGCGGCAAGTCAGTTGCTCTGCTCTCTTACGAGGATGTGCGCCAGAAGTTGAAGGCTGGGGGCAGCATACCCCGAGGATTGCAGGACATCCCGCTGAATGCAATCGTCGGGAGTGTGGGACGCTACGCTGACTTTACCCGGAGCTTCCTGCCCCGGCGAGATAGCGATAAAAACCGTTGGGCCAGGGTCAAGGCGAAGGTCACCGATATGGAAGGACTGCCACCTATTGAAGTTTACCAGATTGGCGAAGCCTATTTTGTGCAAGATGGCAATCACCGCGTGTCAGTCGCGCGGGAGCTCGGCGCGACCCATATTCAAGCTTACGTGACCGAGGTGCACACCAAAGTGCCCCTCTCACCTGATGACCAGCCCGATGACCTGATTTTAAAAGCCGAGTATGCTGATTTCCTGGATCACACCCACCTGGATACGCTCCGCCCGGAGGCCGACTTGAGTGTGACTGTCCCTGGACAGTATCAGGCCCTCGAGGAGCACATCGAGGTTCATCGCTACTTCATGGGCCTGGAGCAGAAAAGGGAGATCTCCTACGCAGAAGCAGTTACCCACTGGTACGATGAAGTGTATATGCCGGTGGTACAGGTTATCCGGGAAAAGGGCATTTTGCGAGACTTCCCGGGACGAACGGAGGCCGATCTTTACCTGTGGGTTTCGGAACATCGCGCGGCACTGGAAGAGGCGTTAGGGTGGGAAATCAGGCCTGAAACAGCAGCCACCGACCTGGCCGAACGTTCCGCCGCCAGGCGGGGGCGCGCTGTTGCCCGGGTAAGTGCCAAGATCCTGGATGTCATAAGGCCTGATGAGTTAGAGTCGGGCCCCTCTCCAGGAGAATGGCGTAGGGAACATTTGGCAACTCACCAGGATGGCCATCTATTTAGTGATATCCTGGTGCCCGTCAGCGGCCACAAGTCCGGATGGCACGCTTTGGAGCAGGCGCTGGAGATAGCCCGGCGCGAGGGGGGACGATTGCATGGGTTACACGTAGTATCCTCACAAGCGGAAAGAGAAAATGAGAAAGCCCGGGCTGTGCAAGCAGAATTCAACCGGCGCTGCGAGGCAGCCGGCATTCCGGGCAAGCTGGCTGTCGAGGCGGGGGGTGTAGCCCGGAAGATATGCGAACGAAACCGATGGACCGATCTGATGGTAGTGAACCTGGCTTACCCCCCTCCCCCGCAAGCTGTTGCCAGGTTGAGTTGGGGATTTCGAGCTTTGATCCAGCGCTGTGCCAGCCCGATACTGGTAGTGCCAGGCGCTTCGTCCCCCTTAGATCGTGCACTATTGGCCTACGATGGCAGCCCTAAGGCCAACGAGGCGCTCTTCGTGGCTACTTACCTGTCGGGCCGGTGGAATATCTCCCTGGCGGTTGTGACTGTGATGGAAAACGGAGACACGGGGGCAGAGACGCTGATTGACGCACAAAGGTACCTGGAATCACATGGTGTGCACGTCACTTATGTGCAAGAGAGGGGATCAGTCCCCGAAATGATCTTGAAGACGGCCGAAGAGCAGAGGAGCAATCTGATCATTATGGGCGGCTATGGACATAGTCCGATGGTTGCAGTCATAGTCAGCAGCAAAGTGGACCAGATATTGCGCACGAGTCGGCAGCCGATGTTGATTTGCCGGTAGATAGCACTTGTCCAGAAATGACTTGTTACTTTTGCAATCAGTTTACGCCTGATTTGCCGATCGAAGTGCAAAGTTATTATTGGACAAGCACATAGCAAACAAACTATCGTAAGGAGCACAGATATGAAGACCGCCATCCTGGCAATTATCATCGGACTACTTGGCGGTGTGGCCGTGGGTCTGCAGGGCCCTCTGGCCAGCCTGATGAGTCAGCGCATAGGGACTATGGGGAGTGTATTTATCATTCACTTCGGGGGCGCAGTGATGGCCGGCGCTGTGCTGCTGGCAATGGGCGCGGGAAGTCTGGGTGCATGGCGCAGTGTGCCCTGGTACGCGCTAGGGGCAGGTGTTTTTGGGCTAGTCGTGCTGAGTGCCGTGAGTTACACTATTCCCCGCATCGGAGCCGCGACCACGGTCACACTTATTGTGGTTGCGCAGCTCATCCTGAGCACATTACTAGACCATTTTGGCCTGCTGGGCACGTCGGTACGCCCTATTGACCTGCCGCGCGTCATCGGGATGGCCGTCCTCTTCCTGGGTACCTGGCTCATGGTACGCTGAGGTGACCTATGACCGATCAGTCTTTCCTCGACGGACGCATCACCTTTCATCCTCAGGCCGGCACTTTGTCCCTCATGTCGCCTGGAGCTGGGACATGGCTCCGAAATGCGACGGCCGCCGTCCACTATCGCCTGGGCGGCACCCCCCATCGTCTGGCTCTGACCGGCCCCGGCGTGAGCTTCGGCGTCGGCGAAAATCTGGTCACTCTCAGTCACCGCGACGACCAAGTGCGCCTGGATTGGAGCTGGACAAGGATAGACGACGCGCTGGAGGGTTGGCTGGAAGTTACTAACGTGGGCAAGGCTCGCGTGGCTCTCGACCGGCTAGATGTACTACATCTGACAGGGGCTTCGAGTCTTGTCCTACCTGGGCCGGTCGCCGATTGGCGTGTTTACCAGAACGGCTGGCAAACTTGGGCTCCCAGCGGCGTCCGCCGCGTCAGAGATGGCCCTTTTCCAACGCCTATCAGCGACGAATACCGGCTCAGCTATCTGCCGCACGGCGACGGGCTACGCAGCGAATGGGTGACCGTCATCGCAGCAAGGGCTGAACACGAAGAGAGCACGGCCTCAGCGGCAGGGGCGCAACGGGCTACGTCCCAATCCGACTTTGCGCACTGGCTATTGGGGTTTGTGACCGGGGCCGATCAACTGGCCGAAGTGATTCTCGAGGCGGATGACCAATTCCGCCGCCTCAACGCCACCTGCCATGCGGATGGCTTTCTCCTCGACCCGGAAGAGTCGCTACGTTCCGAGCGACTGCGGGTCACAGCCGGCTTTAGTGGCTGGCAATTATTGGAGATGTGGGCCGAACGCATGGGTAAGCTGATGCGTGCTCGCATCCCCGAAAAGACGCCAACCGGTTGGTGCACCTGGTATTATTACTTCGGCTCTAATACAGCGCAAGATGTGTACGCCAACCTGAATGCTATCCGCCGGCAGCGCCTCCCCCTGGATATCATGCTGATTGACGACGGTTACCAGGTGGCTATCGGGGATTGGTTGACACTCCATCCAGACCGATTCACGGATATGGCAACCGTGGCCGCCACCATCCGCCGGGAAGGGCGTACCCCTGGCATCTGGACTGCCCCTTTTGGGCTGGCCGCCGCCTCACAAATCTTCGCCGACCACCCAGATTGGGTCCTCCATGACGAAATGGGCGAACCGGTCCTCGCCTGGCATCATGCATCCCAGCCCATTTACGCCCTCGACACCACCCACCCCGGCGCCGCCAACTGGCTGGATGCTACTTTTCGCACTATGCGCCAAGAGTGGGGCTACGACGCCTTCAAGGTGGATTTCCTCTTCGCAGCCGCCGTCCCTGGTCGGCGGCACGCGCCCCAGGTCACCCGTGCTCAGGCTGTGCGGCGTGGATTGGCGATCATTCGTGACGCAATCGGCGACGACGCCTTCTTGCTAGGCTGCGGCGCGCCGCTGGGGCCGGCGGTCGGACTGGTAGACGGCATGCGTATCGGCCCCGACGTAAGCCCCACCTGGGAATCACTACAAGCCGGCGACCCGTCAGCGCCCGGCACAGCCAATGCACTACGCAATAGCATCGCCCGGGCTTTCACCCATCGCCGCCTGTGGGCGGCTGATCCCGACTGTCTGCTGGCCCGCCCACGCGGTGCAGAGTCGCAGCTCAGTCTGTACGAAGCACGTACGCTGGCGACCGTCCTCACCCTCACCGGCGGTATGCTCCTCGACAGCGATCTCGTCGGGGACCTACCTCCGTCACGCCTGACCATGCTGCGCCAGGTGCTGCCGCCGACCGACTGCACCGCCTACCCTGTCGATCTCTTCGAGCGCGACCTGCCCGAAACTCTCGTTCTGCCTGTCGAACGGCCCTGGGGACATTGGTGGCTGACCAGCCTGCTCAATTGGAGCGATCACACTCGCATGACCAGGACGGAACTGGCGGCGCTGGGTCTGCCGCCGGGTCGCTACCACGTCTACGACCAATGGCGAGCAAGTTACCTGGGCCAGGCGGAGGGATCGCTGACTCTCCCGGATCACCGGCCGCACGAAGCATTGTTGCTCCTGTTCAAGCCAGTCACCCGGCGTCCCGACTGGCTTACGTCCACCTTCCACCTGGCCGCGGGAAGTGTGGAGGTGGTGGACGTGATCTGGCAAAAGTTGGGCGAACGACGGCTAAAGCTGGTCATTCACCTGGAGCAGCCAGGAGAGAACTTCGGGCGACTGGTCTTCACCGTACCGACGGGATGGATCGTGCTCGAGGCCCAGGTGAACGGGCGACGGCGATCCGTTAACGTTCGCAATGGAGAGACGGGGTTGGTGGACATGGGATTCACACTACGCGGCCGGGCGTGGGTATTGGTGGATTTTGCCAGAGTGCGATAGGACGTTGCCAGGCATAGGAGTGTGTGGTAAGATACGGGCTACACTTTCTGACGTCAAAGGAGCCAGACACTATGCGAACACCAATCGTTGCCGGCAACTGGAAGATGCACAAGACTGTCGCCGGGGCAGTGGAACTGACCCGAGGCATACGCCGGGGGGTGATGGACATAAAGGGCATCGAGGTGGTGCTCTGCCCGCCCTTTACGGCACTGTCTGCTGTGCGGGAGGCCATTGGCCCAGCCAAGATTGGCTTAGGGGCACAGAATATGTATTTTGAAGAGCAGGGCGCATTCACGGGCGAGATTTCGCCTTTGATGCTGGCCGAGTTGTGCCAATACGTCATCCTGGGGCACTCTGAACGGCGGCAGTACTTCGGTGAGACGGACGAAAGGGTGAACAAGAAGACGAAGGCCGCCCTGGCTCACGGCCTGACGCCCATCGTCTGCGTCGGCGAGGACCTGGAACAGAATCAAGCCGGCGAGACAGCCGCCGTCGTGGGGGGACAGGTACGGGCTGCCTTCCAGGGGATCAGCGCCGAAGACGTCACCCAGGTGGTAATCGCCTATGAACCTATCTGGGCCATCGGCACCGGCGTGGCCGCTGTCCCTGCCGAGGTGAACCGCATTATCGGCCTCAGCATCCGAGGCATGCTGGCCGATATGTACGGGGAGACAGTTGCCCAATCTATTCGCGTGCAATATGGTGGCAGCGTCAAGCCCGACAACATAGCCGATTTCGCTGTCCAATCCGAAATCGATGGCGCACTGGTAGGGGGTGCCAGCCTGATGGCGGATAGTTTTGTGGCCATTGTCAAGGCTTCTGTCTACCCCGGCCCGTCCCGGATCCCGTCCCGGTCTCCGGGATCGGGACTCGGCGCAGCCGGGGCGGGCTGATTTCTGACTACCCCGGCCCGTCCCGGTCTCCGGGATCGGGACTCGGGGCAGCCGGGGCGGGCTGACTACTGGTGGATCCCTGGCTTTCTCTTATCTGGTTGATTATCGTTTTTCTGCTGATGTTGGGGCTGCGGCGCTGGATCGAAGCCCACGTTCAGGGATTGGCCTATTTGATTACCGGCCATCCGACGGTGGCGCTGTGGGTCTTCTTCCT
>JAHELX010000656.1 GCA_024643945.1 Anaerolineales bacterium | reverse complement strand
GGCCCATGAAGCAGTTGGAGATTGAACTGGTCGAGGAAGCTCAAATCGTTAAACGTATCTGGGACTTTACCTCTGGGCATCCTAACATTGTCCAGCGGCTATGCAGCCACCTGATTGAGCGCCTGAACGTGCAAGGCACCCGGCGCATCACGCTCGATGAAGTGGATGCGGTCATCAACGATCCTGGGTTTCAAGAAGAGGACTTTCTCCAAACTTACTGGGAGCGGGCGACGCCGCTGGAACGCATTATCTCCCTGCTGATGGCGCAGGACACCAAACCTTACCGCTTACAGGACGTCTTGAACTTGCTGGCGGCCGAGAATTTGCAGCCAGAGCCGGAAGTGGTCAAGGCTGCTCTCGACCGGCTGGTAGACTTACGCTCAATTCTGAAACGCAGCCAGGTGGGGTATGAGTTTGCGGTCACCGCCTTTCCCCTGGTGTTGGCCAACACCACCACGGCTGAAGATTTACTGATTGTGCTCAAGAGCCAGTATCACAAAAACCCGCTGGAGGTGGCCGAATGAGGGACATCCCCTTTCAAGATGGGGGGGCTTTGCTAGCCAACTCGCCCGTGTACATCGAACGCGACGCCGACAGGAGAGCGCAGAATCATTTGCGGCGGATGGAGTACATCACCCTGGTCGAACCCCGGCAACAGGGCAAAACCAGTCTCATTAACCGGTTGACGGCTCGTTTTCAACCTCAGGGCTATGTTTTTGCCTACGTTGACTTGACCACCCTGGATAAAGCTGCTGAAGCCGCCTGGTATCAATCCATCGGCGATTGGCTGCTACAATGGCACCTCGATTTTATTCCACGCGACAATTGGCCTGCCCTGCCCACCAATGGCAATACCTGGCGTAACTTCCTGGCTAACCTGTCCAAGGCGGCTGCGACCGTGCCCTGCAACCTGGTACTGGCTTTAGATGAAGTCGGTGCGGTGCCGGAGGCCTGGGCCACCGGTTTTTTCTCTGCCATTCGCAGTGTCTACAACTCCCGACAGAGCATACCCGTTTTCCGCCATCTGACTTTTGTTGTTGCCGGAGCGTACAACCCCAAGGAACTGATCAAAGACCCGACCATTTCCAATTTCAACGTTGACCATCGCATCCCCCTGCCTGATTTTGACTTGAGCGAGATTGTGCAATTAGTCGCCCATCTGCCTGGCGGGGTTGATATACCGGTGGTGGCCAGACGTTTGCACCATTGGACAGGAGGTCAGCCCTACCTGTGCCAGCGTCTGTGCTGCTACCTGGCCGAACAGAACAATCCGATTACGCCCAAAGCAGTAGACGCCGCCGTGGAGCGATTCTTTCAGGAAGACACGAACCATCTCTCGCGCATTCAGTTGCACCTGGATGATGAGCGCGAGTTGCTTGAATACGCTCGCAAGATTGTGACCGAGAGAAGTAAGTTCTCACCCAGTGTGAATGATTGGCAGTTTCGACTGGCGCACATTGTCGGTGTCATTTCCGCCAATGAGGAGGGGCGTTGCCACATCCGCAACGGCATTTATGAGAGAGCCTTTCCTCAACTCAGTCAATCAATTGCTCTTGAGCTGCATCCTCCAAGACCAGTAGTTCGCCTCAAACTCCAATTGACCCGGCGCCGTGACCTGAGATTTGAGGTGCGCGTCCTCGGCAGTCCTATGGGGGAGACAGGTGCCATCGAGAGCGAGTTGCCCTACACTGAGGATGAACTTATCGCCATCCTGAAGGCTTTACGGACGCCGAAATACGCTGCGTCCGATTTTACCCCCGCACAGCGCGAAACGCTCGAACGCCTCGGGCTGCTACACGAGTTCCATTTTGTCTCGGACTTACCTGAGCGTGTTGGCTGGGCGCTGTACGGTGCCTTGATGATCGAGGCGGTTGATCGTGCGTTTCAAATGGCCTTGAATCAAATGAGGCCCATTAAAGGAGTAGTAGCCTTGGAGCTACGCTTGGACCGGGACGCCGTGGAGTTGGCCCAATATCCCTGGGAATTGCTCTATCACGAGCAATCGCTTTTGCTCGGGGGGATCGTTGAACTCACCCGCTATATCAGCTATCCTCAGGCAGTTACGCCCCTGACTGTTTCACCTCCACTGCGGTTGCTATACGTTGAATCTCGCCCTACAAATCTAAGTCGGCTTGATCGCAATGAACAGACCATCGTGCGCCAAGCCCTGGCTGATCTGGAAGCGGAGGGTCTGATTCAAGTTGATGAGCTGGCGCAGCCCACTTACGACGCGTTGCTGGACCACCTGGAAACCCAACCCACTCATATCCTGCACATCGATGGGCACGGCGTCTTTGCCCGCCAGTGCCCAGAATGTGGAGCTATGAACTATCCTCGTCATACCCACTGCCAGGCCGAACACGGTTGCCACCAGAGTCTCACCGGGGCTAAACCATATGGTTATCTGGCCTTTGAGGATGAACAGACACGGCACGTGAAATGGATGCGGAGTAACACTGTGGGCAATCTGCTATCCAGGCGCTCGGTCAGGCTGGCTGTCCTCTCGGCTTGCCGTAGTGGCAGTGTGGGCGGTGAAGTGTTATTCAGCGGCACAGCCCCGGCCTTGATCCAGGCTGGAGTGCCGGCGGTGGTCTCAACCCAGTTGCCGATTAGCGCAAGTGCTGCCGCTAAGTTTATGCGTGGCTTCTACCACGCCCTGGCCCGCTTTGAGTCGCTCCCGGCGGCAGTCAATGCCGGGCGGCTCCGCGTGCCGGAACGGGAGTGGTTTATTCCCACGCTGTATTTGCGCAGCCAAGATGATGAAGGACATTTATTCATTCAGCCCCAGGGAGGATAGACACATGGGCATCACCTTAAGCCAACTCATTGACCAGGTCCGCGAAGAGCTGCTTTCGCCCCGCCGGGCCAGAACTCCTGAGGCGATGTATCCTTTCTTGTTTGTGGACGAGGTTGAACTGGAGGTAAATGTGACTGCTTCCAGCACTCTCGAGGGCGCTGGCAAAGTGAACGTTCAGGTCGTCGAGCTGGGAAGCAGCGTTGAAAAAGCCAATGAACAGGTACACCGCGTCAAAATTAAAATGACCCCCCTGATGACTAAAGATGAGGTCAGGGAAAAGTTGAAGGCAGATAAACGCTTGTGGCAAAAAATTGAGAGTGTGGTGATACCGGCTGCGACCAAAGAAGGTAATATAGTCGGCAGCGAATAGGGCAAATATGGACACTAACCTCGTGCTGACCCTTGCCATCGGCCTGATAGTCTTGGCGGCGATCTACCTGGCCCTGGACCTGGTCTTTCCCGGCCGCGACCCCAGCGTGCGTAAGGCCAAGGGGGTTTTCGCCGGCGCGGCCGGCCTGTTGGTGGCGGTGTATCTGTGGCAGGATCCTCATCTGCTCCAGGAGGTTTCAGGCCGGCTGGTATGGTACGCTATCGCGGTCGTGATCGCCACGCTGGTGCTGCTTCGCGAGGTGATCCGCCGGCGATGACAGACCAGGTACTGTGGTGAACGCGCAACCGAGGATCGTGAGCAGGAGGTGAGGGATGCTGGCTCAAGGCATGTGGTTGCAGAAGCGCTATCACATCCTCCGCCAGATCGGTGGTGGAGGGATGGGCGTGGTCTACCTGGCGGAGGATAACCGCCTGGCGGGAACTCGGCGTGCGATCAAAGAGATGAATCTGGCGCAGGTGCCTCCCCAAGATCGAGGCTGGGCCGAGGCGGCGTTTCGACAGGAGGCGCAGATTCTGTCTCAACTGAGTCACCCCGGCCTGACGCACGTGACAGACTTCTTCAACGAGGGCAGCAACCTGTACCTGGTGATGGATTACGTGCCTGGGCAGACGTTGGAGGAGGTGCTGAATAACGCGCCTGGCGGACGTCTGCCCTTGGGGCGGGC
>JAHELX010000655.1 GCA_024643945.1 Anaerolineales bacterium | reverse complement strand
ATTGCACGATTTCAAGCTCAACCCATTCACCTTCGGCCAGGTTAACCGGCGCAACAGGTTTGAACACGCCGTCCCGATAGACTGCTTTTATCATCATCTGGAGTCTCCATCACTAGAAAAATCAACTAGAGTATAACACGAGAACAAAACAATGGCAATCAAGATCCATCTCTTGCCCCAAGCTGAAAAACTGGCCCCTGGCAACCCATGGGACCTGGAGCATCGGCCCCTCTACCACCAACAGCGCACGGTCGAGGCACTGCACCAGCACGACCTGGTGGTCAATACCTACAACACCGGCACCGGCAAGACCATTGCCAGCCTGCTCCACCTCTTCGACCTGAACGGTAAGGGCAAAAACGTGCTCTTTATCGCCCCTACCAACGCACTGCTGGCACAACACGCCGAAGACATCCAGAAGTTTGTGAAAGAGAACAGCCTGAACTTCAAAGTGTGGCAGGTCAGCGCCGCCGACGTGCGGGCGCTGCGCCTGGCCCAAAATCCCGATGCTACCCCCACCCGCCCCGGTGAGCTGCTGCAACGCCTCATCCGCAACTATTTGGAGTTTGAGCCGGAGGCCACCCGCCGCCAGCCCATCATTCTCGTCGTCAACCCCGACATCTTCTACTACGCCCTTTACTTTCAATACGGCGCCCACGACCGGCGTAACATCTTCGAGCGCTTCCTGACCGCTTTCGACTACATCGTGGTAGACGAGTTCCATTATTACGACAGCAAGCAACTATCTAACTTTCTCTTTGCCTTTGCCCTGTTCGACCAATTCGGCTACTTCGATGTGCACGGGCCCGGGCGCAAGCTGTGCCTGCTTTCGGCCACGCCCACAGAAGATGTTATGACCTACCTGGACAGGCTGTTTGGGAAGCGCTGGGTCCTCATCAGCCCGGACGACGAGCCGGCAGACAGCGCAGGCTTGCCAACTACCCCCACCCTGGCTCCTTTAGAGCTGACTATCGCGACCGATGAGTTCGAGCAGTGGGCGACAGCGCACCGGGAGGAGTTAACCCAATGGGTGATACAGGATGGTCTGGACGGCGCGCTCATCAGCAACAGCCTGTGGCGGGTCAACGCTGCCTACGCCGCGCTCCGGGGTGTGCTGGCCGAAAGTCGCATGGGACGTATTACCGGGCCGGAGCCGGCCGAGGAGCGGGCCAGGGCCACCGGGCGTGATCTGATCCTGGCCACGCCGACCGTGGATATTGGCTATAACTTTACCAGGCTGAACAAAGCACGGCAGAACATTGACTTTTTGGTGTGCGACGCGCGCTACGGCGACGAACTGCTGCAACGCATCGGGCGCGCCGGGCGGGTGCTGGGTAAACCCCACACGGACCGACCCAGCCGGGCGATTGCTTTGCTCACGCCGGAGGCTGCCCAGGCACTGGCGACGTATGATGGGCAAACTCTCAGCCGCGCTGACCTGGCGCAGATCGTCAAAACCTGTGCACCTCTGCCTCCCAAGCACAGCCTGACCGGCTACATTCGGACACACGCCATCGTCGAGTCGTTCTGGCCGATCTACCAGATGCGGAAAGTGCTGCCCCAAGAGGAACAGGGGGAACTCGATATTCTCTTCGAGCGCGTGCGAGAGATTTTTGCGCCCACTAGCCGGCGCACGCCAGGGGGGCTGTGCGGATTCTTCCGCAAGCTGGAGGGGCGTGAGCGATGGCTGCACGAAACCCGTAGGGGAGACATCCCCTTCAACGAGTACACCGCCCAACAGGTGGTTGATTGGCTGGAGTGGCTGGAGCCCGGGGCAGGACGCTGCGCCCCTGCTGACTTGCTGCCTCACCTGGCGTCTCTCCTGGCGCATACCGACCAACAGCGCGCACTGCGAGATTTTGTCCAGAGTCAGGTCGCCACCACACGCGCGTTGTTTGCGTTCCGCGATAGTTTTCAGGGACCGACCGCTATCTTGTACGATCCCCAACACCTGCTCTCCAGCCAGACGATCAACGCCTACGACTTGTTTCACCTGGTGAGCTATTATCGAGTCTCACCTCCACTGACACGCACCCAATTCGAGCAACAGTTTGGCGAGACGCAACTGCGGGGCGATTTCTACGTTCGCCTCATCGAGCCGCTTGAGCCCCCTTTGATTCTCGAACTGGTCTACGATAGCGAGGATGACATAGGAGATTTCGAGCGCAAATGGTGTGGCGCACCCGTTGCCTTGTCGGGCGTCCGCATCCAGGCGCGCGAGCGGGGTGAGGATGTGTTGGCGGGTGCCCTGGACGCAGGTATCGTCGAAGCCTTGGCAGACACACCTCTGCCTATGCTGATCATCCCTCCCGACAGCGTGGGAGTGATGATTGCCCGGCTGCGTGGCACAGGTCTCTGGTCACGCAATCTGACAGTTCGCTTCCCGGATGGCTCGGCCCACAACGGCTACCGGGCCTTACTGGGTACGGCTGCTTTTCACGCCCACGCCGAGCTACAGGGACACTTCTTGATGAAGGACCGGTTGAAACCCGATGCCATCATCATTTGAGTAGGGTGCATTCAATTTCGGTTGTAGGGACACCCCTTCCCCGCAGGGGACCTATGGGTGCGGGTGTCCAGGGCAGGCGCACCCGCAGGTCCCCTTTCCCCTGTGCAGCCCCGTGGGGGGCTTTCCCCTGTGCAGGGGACCATTGGGCGCTCGGGACCGTGGGTGGGGAAGACCTGCCCCTACCAACCCATTTTGAATACACCCATTTGAGTAGCACTGAGGAGGTAACTGATGACCTACGCCCCTGACGTCACCCTTTATTCAACCGTCGTCAAGCTGATAGCCATCCAAGACGGCCAGCTACCCGCCACCCAGGGCCGGCTGGCCCACGCCGCCTTCCTGGACATCATCCGCGCCGTGGACCCCGCCCTGGCAGACGCCCTGCACGCCAGCCGCGAGCGTAAGCCCTTCACCGTCTCACCCCTATGGGGCCTGCCCCGCCAGCACGACCCAAAGGGCCAGGTGACCGTCAGACGCGGGCACCAAACCTGGCTGCGCTTCACCCTGCTGGGAAGCGACCTCTTCACCACCTTCACCCGCCACTTCCTCTCCCCCCTGACTCCCTCCCCCGCGCAGGCGGAGACCCACGGCACTCATCCCCCCTCCCCTCCTAGGGCAGGGGCCGGGGGAGAGGTCTCCCCCTCACAACGAGAAGCCCACGGCACTCATCCCCCCTCCCCTCGCAGGGGAGGGGCCGGGGGAGAGGTCCGCATCGGCGACCTGGACTTTGCCATCACCGAAATCCTGACCACACCTGGCAGCCATCTATGGGCCGGCTACACCGCCGTGAGCGAGTTGTACCGCCATTGGCAGACGACTCCGCCCGACGCGTCGGCCCGCAAAATCGCCCTTGAGTTTGCCAGCCCCACCGTCTTCAGCCGCAGCAGCGATAAAGATGGCATGGGCAAATTCATGGAGCCTTTCCCCGCTCCGGCCATGTTTTTTGGCAGCGTGGCCGCCATGTGGAACGATCATATGCCCGCCCCCCTGTCGCTGCCGAAACAGGCCATCCGCCAATACGCGGAGGAAACGGTGGTGGTGGGACTGTACAAAATGGAGTCACAAATGTTTCGTTACTGGGGGCGTCCCCAGATTGGAGCAACAGGCAAGATGACCTACCTGCTCAAGGACAAAGACAACCACGCCATGATCCGCGCGCTCAACATGCTGGCCGACTTCGCCTTCTACAGCGGCGCCGGCTACAAGACGACCATGGGCATGGGACAGGTGCGTCGAGTGGTAAGTTGGTAGATTGGTAGATTGGAATGAACGACTTAGACTATCTACCGCTTTCTTATCTCAATCAGCTCGAATATTGCGAGCGCCGTTTCTGGCTGATGTTCGTCGAGG
>JAHELX010000083.1 GCA_024643945.1 Anaerolineales bacterium | reverse complement strand
GATGAGGCTGGAGATGATCCCTTCGTCCAATCAGTACGCCAGGTTGTGCGTGATTGGCTCGACAACATCAAGCGTTACGCCGAGTTGCGCGGGGGCCTGGGCCGACGCTTAGTCAGGTGGCTGGCCGATCGTTACTTTCTTCGCTTCAACCCCGAGCAGCGGCGTGCCATTATTATGGTCCTTGCGCTGCAAGCGCTGACTTTAATCTCGTTTGTGACCCTTGGTATCGGGTTTGCAGTCGCGAGTCTACTTTAGCTTCGCTCTGCCTCGTAACAGCAACGAAAACCTGTGTCGTCGCTGCGATGCATCGGTGCAGCCCAACTGCGATAGGCAGAGCGAGTTTGATGCCGGTCTTGACGCCAGGAGCCACCGCGTACCACCTGTTTGTCAAACCCAGCCTCAATTTGCTGAGGATTAGCCACGCAGCCTGTTTCGTGCAGTTGAGGCATCAGGCGCTGCGCGTCCAGGTTGTAGACCAATATCTCCCGGCCATCAGCCGGATCGTAAGGGTATGCGCCAAAAAGGGACGCACACCATTCCTGTGCGTTGCCGGCTGTATCGGCAATGCCATAAGGGCTGTCACCCTGCGGCGAAAAATAGTGAACGGCAACAATACCCGAGAGTTTGCTCTCGCTGCTATTACATAAGCCCCTTTCCCATTTGTTGCCCCATGGATGCAGTCGACTATCAGTGCCCCGCGCTGCCTTCTCCCACTCTGGCTCCGTCGGCAAACGCACCGGCAGACCAGTGACCTCAGCCGCCCAATGGCAAAAGGCTGCTGCATCGTGGAAAGAGACACCCACCACCGGGTGGTCAGCCTTCTCCTCTGGAAATTGGCCGTCGGGCCAAAGCAGAGGAGGACGATGGTCCGTCGCTTTGACGAACAAATGATATTGGGCGTTGGTCACCGGATAGCGCATCATGTAGAAGTCGCTGATGTGCAGCCGGTGTTGAGGAGTCTCGTCACTCTGGGTCAACCGATCAACTGATGGATCGCTGCCTATGACGAATTCTCCATCGGGGATGAGCACAAAGTCTAGATCTAATTCAGATTGCATTGCAAGTTACTTCATTATAGGATTTTAGGTTTTTAAGATCTCGCATCCAGGCCCAACAGGTTATGTTGCATCACGTAGCGCACTAGCTCAACGCTATTGTGAACACCCAATTTGGCCATGATGTTGCTTCGGTGCACCGATACAGTTTTGGGACTGACGACCAGTGTTTGGGCGATTTCTTTATTGCTCTTACCCTCGACCACCAAACTCAATACCTGGCGCTCACGCTCGGTGAGATGGGGACCACCTGCCCCTTCGCCTTGGGTCGCCTGGGTGTAGTCGTGCAATACCTGGCGAGCCACGCCTGGCTCCAGAAACGCCCCCTCCTCGTAAACCTGGCGGATGGCCATTACCACCTCACGCCCGCCTGATCGCTTCAGTACATAGCCTGCGGCGCCAGCCTGCAGCAATGGCGTTACGTACTCCCGGCTATCGTGTTGGGTCAGGATCAGCACTTTAACTTCGGGATAGGTCTCTTTGATCCGACGCGTGGCTTCCAGGCCGTCCATCACCGGCATCGCCACGTCCATCAGGACGATATCGGGATGGAGTTCGCCCACCTGGACCAAAGCCTCACGCCCATTGCTCGCCTCGCCCGCTACGATGATTCCACCTTGCCGTTCTAGCAGCGAGCGAATGCCATCTCGCAAAATGGCGTGATCATCCACGATCAACACCCGAATATCAGGCATAGATTCTCTTCCTCTCGCCGATCGGTACGCGGATGTGAACCTGAGTGCCATAGCCGGGAGCCGTGATGGTCTCCACTTCGCCCTCTAACAACTCCACCCGTTCGTGCATTCCCATCAGCCCCAGCCCGCGCCCGCTATCAGGTGATAAAGCCAGTTCGACCATGTCGAAGCCGATGCCATCGTCCTCGATATAGACCATGGCAGCCTCATCATCGAAGTGGAACGAGATGTATACGTTGCGCGCGGCAGCGTGGCGCGCAATGTTGGTGATTGCCTCTTGCACGACCCGGAACAGAGCTGTTTCTACTTCAGTCGGCAATCGGCGTGGGGTCGATTTCTCCTCAATGGTGACACGCACACCTGTCGGCTCCAGGCGTGATTGAACGAGCCAACGCAGGGCGGGTACCAGTCCCAGGTGATCCAGCATCGTTGGACGCAGATCAAAGATGAGTTTGTGCACACTGTCCAGAGTACGCACAGTCAGATCACGCATGCCCTCTAGCATCTCTTTCACTTCTGCCAGCTCGCTCATGTCCATCCCCTCTTCGGCGGCATACAGCAGTGCCGTGAGTGCCTGGCTGGTGTCGTCGTGCAGTTCGCGGGCGATGCGCTTGCGCTCTTCCTCCTGGACGGCGATAACCTTTTTGAGCAGTTGCCCCCGCAACTGCTCTTTGTGTTGAACTTCGGCGTAGAGACGGGCATTTTCAATTGCCACGGCAATCTGGCTGCCAATGGCGGTCAGCAACTCTTGTTCCTCTGGGCCGAATTCGCGCTTACGACGGGTGCCCACGCACATACTCCCCAGAATACAGCCCTTAGCCGTCAGCGGCACGTGAACCAGAGTGCTCAGTTTTTCACGCTTCAATGAGTCAGCTCGCCGTCCCCGGTAACGTGACAGGTCGGGCACCACAATGATCTGTCCGGCTTCCAGCACTCCACCGCACGAACCGTCGAGCATCCCCAGTCGCGAGGCGAGACGCGCCGCCTCTTCCGAGAGTCCCCGGTAGGCCAGCAACTCCAGGTTACCTAACGTCTCCTCCTGCAAGAAAATCGCCCCTACATCAATCTCAGTCAAACGCAATACCTCATCCAAAGCTCGTCCCAGAATGTCTTCCAGGTTCAGCGATTGATTGACCGTCGTGGCCACGGCATTTAGGATGGCCAACTGCTGATTGCGCCGGACGAGAGACTCTTCAATCTGCTTCTCGTCTGTCACATCGCGCAGTAGCTCAACAACTCGGGTGATACACCCCATCGAATCGCGCATTGGCGAGGCTACCACATCTATGTAACGCTTTCGGCCATTGTGAACATTCTGGCGAGCGTGAGTCACTTTTACCGAATCGCCGGTAGCCAGCACCTTGGCAATAGGACACTCGCAATCAGGCGGCTCGCACGGATATTCGTTGTGGAATAGCTTATAGCAAGAGTCTCCAACAAGATCTTTTCCGTTGCCGCGCCGCTGTTGTGCCGCCTTATTCACTTGCTGGATGCGGAAGTCGAGTCCCACCACAATTAGCTCGTCACTCAAACCGTCAATGATGGCTCGCAAGTCGTCGCGTGCGTGCTGCGCCTCCAGTTGAGCAGTCAAGGCGGCCTGGGTACGTTCTTGCACTCGAGCGTCGAGCTCCCGGTTCCACGCCTGAACTTCATCCATCGAACTCTTTAACTGGGCACGCATAGCGTCGAAACTCTCGGCCAGGTCGCCGATTTCGTCCCCCCGGCGACAGCAAATAGGCGTAGCCATGTCTCCCTCAGCGATGCGCCTGGCCGCGTCTGTCAGTAATTGCACCGGGGCAATGACACTGCTGGTTGTAATCCAGACCAGGCCCAAGGCGCCAACCACGGCTGCCATCCCCAGCAGAAAGGTGTTGCGCGTGAAGCTGCGAACGGGCGCAAGTACCTCATCTGACTCCTGCCGCACCACTACTCCCCACGGCGCTTGCGACATAGGAGCGAAGGCCATCACCTGGTCTCCCGGCTCTGGAGACTCTTCAGCATAGCACCCCACACAAGTCTCGACCCTCGGCTCGTCCGCCACAAACAATTCACTCAGGAGGCCAGCCTGGTCGCTGATCGTTAGAATGCGATCCGTATGGGTACTGATCAGAATCAGACCGTCTGCATCCACTACATCCAGGGTGCCGGTGCGCCCCAGGTCAAAAGGACGCTCAAAAGGAGAGATGTCCGGATCAGTTAAGTCCAACAAAGCCGCTAAAGCCCCAATTGGAACATTGGCGCCATCGAACACCGGAACAGCCATCACAACCCAGGGCTGGTCCCCAGGCACTATCGACACGCTGGATCGCTCCCCATGCAGCGCGTTCTTCACTGCGGCTGCGTTAGTCCAATCAATACTCCTCTCCATCTTTGCTACCGACGTCAGTGGTCGCCCAGTCATATCGAACAGATAAACTCCCTGGCTGAAAATTGCGATCTGGTCGAACCCGGTACGCAGGGCAGCATCTCGTTCCGCTGGACTGGCTTGCGGGCCGCGTAGAGCTTCCTGGTCGGCTACCACAGCCAGCATACTTTCGACGTGGCGAAGCATAGAGTCCAGGCTGGCAGCACTCAAACGAGCCAGCATCATCCGCTCGCTCAGCACCTGGCGCGTGACGTGGCGCGCGGTACTGATGCCTAGTAAGGCAAAGATGATCGTCAGGCCCACCAATCCTACCACCACGATGGCTCCCATTTTGGCCCGCAGCCCAACGTTAATCCACTTTTGCTCTACGATACGGTCAAGATGGAGCCTCAGCCGTCCTTTCCAATCCGACAGGGCTATGGGTATAGTCATCACAGCCTCTCTTTCGTGCTTACGGGAACCTGGCCGACGGCGACTCGTCCCGGCGGCCACTCACAATAGCGGGTATGGCCACAACGTTTGCACACACCGTCCACTCCCAGATGCTCGCGTATGCCCTCAAATTCCCCCATCGACTCGTACCACTCATACGTGCGCCCAATAGTGATTCGTAACGGTGTTTTTGGCATGTTGAAGCTTTCGCGCGCTTTGGACGAGTCAAAGTAAAACATCTGCGCTTCCAGACGCAGGCGGTCGCCCGTCAGGGGCACCGGACCACTGGTCTGAGGTTGAAGCATGTCGGTCAAGCCGGCCGCCAGTGAAACCATCCAGCGCGGCATTGATTTTAACTTCATGCCGCAGCCAACAACGTCGGCGATAGTCTGGTAGAGATGAATATGAGGCATGTTCTCGCCCCCCAGGATATATCGTTCGCCGATACGCCCCTTAAGAGCTGCCTCAATGTGCCCCTGGGCTGCGTCACAGATCGGCACCACGTTCATGCCTCCCGGCGGGATGAGTGGCGGCGCACAGTGATTGACAATCTCCACCACCATACCGCTGGACACTTTACGAATGTCCCGTGGCCCGATGACCGTAGTAGGGTTGACAATGACCGCCGGTAACCCTTTTCTGACCGCATCCAGAACGATCTCTTCGGCCAGGTGTTTGCTGTGTCCGTAGACGAAGCGCTCCGGCTTCACGTTAAAGGTAAACGTCTCGTCTACCATCATATTGGGGTGAATGCCCATCGCGGCCGTGGAACTGGTGTGAACTATGCGATCAACCCTCCCCTTGAGTGCCGCCTCCATCACATTGCGCGTTCCCTCCACGTTTACCTGGTACATACGCTCTACACCCTGCCGCCAATAGTCGACCACACCAGCGGCGTGGAAAACCACGTCGACGCCTCGCATGGCGGGGGGCAGCGTTTCGGGTATCAGCACATCGCCCGTGACGTACTCAAAGGGACCATCTTCCAACAGGATGTGCGACGCCTCCGGGCGCTCCAGAATACGCACTTCCCAGCCGTGTTCTATCAACCGCAGCGCAATGTTCGATCCAACAAAGCCAGTTCCACCAGTAACAAGGGTTCGCGGCATCATACTCCCCCTTGCGTACGCCACTTGACCAGCGTGTCAACCAGCCCCTCGATGGTCGGCTCCTCGGCGACAATATCCACGCGCACTCCCAGGTCGTGGGCTGCGTCCGCAGTAGTCGGGCCGATACAGGCCACGGTCAGCGGCGACAGTACGTCGGCCAGCGGCCGGTTGTTGACCATCTTGGCCAGCGATGTCAGGCTAAAAGAGCTGGTAAAGGTCGTTACCTCTAGACCGCCATCCAGCAGTGCCGATAGGGCAACGAGATCAGCTTCGGCTGGCCGGATGGCGTAAGCAGCCACCCCTTCCACCAGCGCGCCCCGGTCACGCAGCGCCTCTGCCAGACTTATCCTGCCTGCCCTGGCCCCTGGGCTGCCAAGCCTATGCCGGGACGGTGCATCTACCAGCGTAGCCGAAGGATCATCCGATTGGGGCAATAGCACGCGCTGGTCAGTGACGTCGCCGATTTCGGCCGCAATGTTCCGACTGGTGTAATGAGTGGAGATGGAGTCAGCCACCAGGCCATATTCTAATAAAGCCTCAGCCGTAGTGCGGCCCACGGCAGCTAGCTTCACCTGGGCCAACGCCCGCACGTCATGCCCTAGTGCGAAAATCCGGTTAATGAAGAAGGAGACACCATTGACGCTGCCGAAGATGATCCAGTCGTAGGCTGGACCATTCCCTTCAGTGTACGCCAGCCGGTTGATGACAGCATCGAGCGGAGTGGAGTCGCTAACTGGCACAACCTGAGTGGTAGGTAGTTCCACCGGTTCGGCACCCAGTGCGATCAGTCGCCAGCTAAGCTCCCCTGCCTGTGGTAAAGGCCTCGTGTTCAAGACGCGCAGCCCCAGCAGCGGGCGGCGGTCGGGCAGATCGAACCACCGCAACGACTCGCGCAATTTTACAACTTCACCAATGATGATGGTCGCTGGCGGACGTATCTCGGCTGCTCGTTCAACAATGTCGGCCAGCGTGCCGGTGACCGTCTTTTGGTTGGTACGAGTCGCTCGCTCTACCAATGCCACCGGCGTGTCGGGCGGGCGCCCGTGAGCAATCAGCTGCTCAACGATATAGGGCAGGTTGTGGACGCCCATTAGAAACACCAGTGTATCCGGGCCACAGGCCAAACGCGCCCAGTCACACGCAGGGTCTTTGACGAAGTCGGCACGGTGCCCGGTGGCAAAAGCTACACTGCATGCGGCACCGCGATGGGTGACAGGGATGCCGGCATAAGCTGGCGCGGCGATGGCACTGGTGACGCCAGGGACGACCTCAAAGGCTAGGCCAACCTCGGCCAGAGCCATCGCCTCCTCGCCTCCCCGCCCAAATACAAAAGGATCTCCTCCTTTGAGCCGCACCACAACCTTGCCTGTCTGCGCTTTCTCAATCAGCAGGGCATTGATCTCGGCCTGCGGCACGACGTGGCGGTGAGGCTGCTTGCCCACGTCAATCAGTTCTGCGTGTCTGGCGTAGGCTAACAGCGAGCGATTGACCAGGCGGTCGTAAACGACCACATCGGCCTGCTTTAGACACTCAATCCCACGCAGAGTAATAAGGCCAGGGTCACCCGGCCCAGCGCCGACCAGGTAGACCATTCCATTTTTCATTCTATGTCCCCTGCCAGCAATTCCCAGGCCCGCAATCGGGCTTCATCCACTCCTTTTCTCTTGATGATGTCAAGTAAATCGGAGTTTGCCAATCGGAAAGCCGCTGCCTGCCGGGCTTTTTCCTCTCTATAGCGCGCTTGGAGCTCGGGGCGTAACTCAGCCAGCAGGCTGGCCAGGTCACCGTATTCGGGGTCGACTTGGGCCTCTAATTGCTCTCGCAGTCGTCGAGCTAGCGCTGGGCTGGCTCCTCCGGTAGAAATCGCGAGTGTTACCTCTCCCCGCCGTACGAGGGCCGGCGTGATGAAATTACAGTGCGTCGGGTCATCCACTACATTCACCAGACAGCCGCACTGCTCCGCTTCCCGCCACACAGCCTGGTTGACATCCGCGTCGTCGGTGGCAGCGATGACGAGGAATGCGCCGCCCAGGTCGCCCTGACGATAGGGCCGACCGATGACAGCAATGCGCCTGGCCTCGGCCAGGGCTCTCAGCTCAGGTGTAAGGATTGGGCTGACGACCGTCACCTGCGCACCTGCCTCCAGCAGCCCCTCCACCTTCCGCGCTGCGACACTGCCGCCACCTACGACCACGACGCGCCGCCGTTCCATACCAATCAGGTAAATCGGATAAGTCTTCATCAGGGTGATAATATTATACAACCAAGAAGCTCTCCGTCAACTGTCATTCGTCAAAATTATCACAATCGATACTCTTACTATCACCTCTGTATTGAGAATGCGTTGATTTTAGATTATATTATTTCTCATCGAGATAAATTGGCCGTAAACCTTGAAGAATCTCGATTCTATGGTATAATCAAGTCGGGGAACTAGACCTCAAGTACTATATGATAACCTGAGGATGCCACAGAGCCCACCATGCAAGAACAGTTGCGTCTTCTCAACCGCATCAGCGACGAATTGAATAGCGATCTAGACCCGGATAATATGCTGCAGCGGGTTCTGGATCTGACAGTCAGTTACCTGGGGGCGGCACAGGGGAGCATTCTCCTCTTCGACGAGCAGCAGCAGGTGACGGATCACATCCTCCTGCGCCGAGACCTGACAAAAGCAGGCCAGAGTCAGGTGGTTGGGCGAGTGCTTTCTGAAGGATTCGCCGGTTGGGTGGTCGCTCACAAACAGGGAGATATCATCCATGACACCCATGAGGACTCCCGCTGGATCACGTTCCCCGACCAGCCCTACGATCACCGCTCGGCCATTGCCTGCCCGCTGCGCCGGCGTGAACGAGTAGTGGGAGTGCTGACGCTGCACCACCCCGACCCTCACTTTTTCCGCAGCGAGCATCTCTCGTTGCTGACAGCCATCGCCGGCCAGGCCGCTATCGCTTTGGAAAACGCACAGCTCTTTAAGCAGACCGAGGCTGAACGAGCACGCCTGTCGGCCATCTTAAATGGCACGCAGGATGCGGTTATTGCTACCAATCCTTCGGACCAATTGCTGCTGTTGAACCCGGCGGCCAAAACCGCATTTGAAATCCAGGGTGATGACTGGGCTAATCAGCCACTGGCCGAGGTGATCCGGAATCGGGCATTAGTCGATCTGTGGACCCCTTCTCCTCCTATGGTTGGAGAGATTCCGTTGAAAGATGGGCGGACGCTGTGGGCCAGTGTCACCGAAGTGCCTGAGGTAGGCCGGGTGGCGGTGTTGCGCGATATCAGTCAGTTCAAGGCCCTCGACAGAGCCAAGTCAGAACTCATCACCACTTTTACCCACGATTTGGGTGCTCCTCTGGCTGTCGTCAAGGGCTACGTTCAGTTGATCGGGATGGATGGCCCCCTCAACAAGCAACAAATGCATGATTTGGGAGGCATTACCCAGGCCGCCGATCAGATGAAAGCCATCATTGAGGATTTGTTGGAACTGGGCCGGATCAAAGCCATTGAAGATTTACGAACCGAAGCGTTATCGCTCAGTGAGATCGTTAAGTTGACAGTGGCCTCCTTTCACGCACTGGCCGAAGTCAACACGATTGAACTCGCCCTGGAACCCTGCGAGCCCCAACTGCTGGTGGAAGGTAACCCATCTTTACTTGCCCGCGCCCTGGACAATCTGGTGGAAAATGCCATTAAATACACGCCTTCTGGCGGTCGTGTCGTGGTCAGGGCGTACTGTCAGCAGCAGGAAGCAATCGTGAGCGTTGCCGACAACGGCCCTGGCATCTCAGAGCAGGATTTGCCGCGGGTGTTTGAGAAATTCTTCCGGGCGCGTCAGCACCAGGACCATACTGGCACCGGTTTAGGGTTGGCTATCGTCAAATCCATCGTCGAGCGACACCAAGGGCGTGTCTGGGCAGAAAGTCAGGCCAACCAGGGTAGCACCTTCTCGATCGCCCTTCCACTAGTTAGCGATCCCATTGACCATGTGGCCGAAACAGTCAAGACCTTGGATAACAGGGGACAATAAAAAGCCTGTTCCTCTTATTGATTCTTGATATTGGCCAAGACCTGTCGTAACCAGCTTAGCATACGCCCCAGCGCAACCTGCTCGCTCCTGGAATTTCTTTCCCGTTCCTCAGCAAAATTCAACAATTGAGCGTGAGGTATATCCTGCTCGTCGTAGTCAATGCGCGCGTACGTCAGACGGTGATGTGGTCTGGTCGGAGTGGCGCCAACAAGGAGCCCGCGCCAGACGTCAGCCTCGGTGGGATCATATCCGCCTAACCATTGCCAGGAGCCACAGTTGACCAACGTGGTGCCGTCCTCCAGACTCCCTATGCAAGGGCGGTGCGTGTGGCCAAAAACAATCACGTACGCCCCCTCAGCGTCTGCAACCCGTACAGCAACCCGCCGCATAGAGGCCTGAATCTCCTCGATTTCCGTCCGGGCGATCTCCATCCCCGACTCGTCGGCAGGCGGCATCGGCCACACAAACACGCCGGGAGGACTGGCTGCTGGCACTATAAGTTGCCCGATGCGCGTGTGGAAGTCACGCCGGAAGTCGAGGCAAGCATGATAGCGATCTGATAAGTCCTGGCAAGCAGCAGCGTCGCCCAATTGGCGGCACAACGTATCCAGCGAGTTGTTAGTCTTATTCTCCGCACTTACCACGTTGGCTGGAATGTGCTTGGCCAGCATCAGCAGCATCTGGGCAGCAAACGGGAAATCCCATTGCAAACTGTACCAGGCCAGCGCCGTTAACGGCTTGAGGCTGTCAGCCCAGGCGCGGTCCCGCTCGACAGAATTGAAAAAGTCAATGACAAGCCGCGAGCCAGGCGGATAGAATAGCTGATCGTGGTTGTTCTGGTCCCGAGGGTCGTCGAAGTTGTCCCAGCGGCTGAGTCGTTCCGCATACTGATGGCCGTGCTCAACGTAGATACCTTCCCGGCTCACATACCTTTCGGCAAAGAGCAGCATCGAGGCGCGCTGCCCAGTCGCTCCCAGCACTTCTCGCAAACGTTGCTTTACGCCTGGCCAAAAGAGGTTCACATCGTGATTGCCTTTGATGAGGGTCATCCGCCGCCGGGGTGTCTCTACCTGGATGAAGTCGGCCAATGCCTCAAAGACAATCGGGTGACCGGCAGCGATTAAGTCAAGGCGCTTGATGGAAGCTGCCTGTGAAGAATCATAGTAAGCTTCAGGTGGATACGTGCATCGAGGGTCGAACTCATCCACGGCCGGAACCTGAAGAAACTCAAAGAAGTCGCCGTTGATAATCAACTCGACTTCTTTATTATCTCTATTACTCTCAGCGCGAAGAGCTTCCAGAAAGTGAGCAAAAGCTTCATCAGCGATAAAGTCTTCCAGGGGATTCTCGCCGATGTCCAAAGGACCTGCCCCCAAGTGGAAATCGCTCACCACGATCTTCAGTTTGCCTGACACGTAACCGGCGCCTCCCTGCTTCAGGTATTCAACCCAACGCAATTATACCAGCATTTTGTTGGGATGCCAACGCAATACAGGCATCACAGCTCGGGATGCAGCGTAGATACTCCATTTCAACGTCTGAGGCCCTTTGCCGGCAAAGATGCTGTCGCCTCGAAGTAACCAGAAAGAGCAGGCATCTATTTCAGCGAACGGCCATCAACACCCTATCTCCGACGACAACGCCAGCGGCGTCGAGCACGGACACACGCTCCCCTGTCAACGGGTCATACAGCCCAACAGCGATTGACTGCGTGGCTGCCATCATCTCTGTCACCGGCATCTCGATTTCGTCTGTCACTACCTCGCCTGCCAACCAGCCGGTGGTGGGTGCTACGCCCGCCTGGGGCTCTCGGTCTACCTGGGCAATGATCACCCCGTCGGCATCCAACAAGTGCACAAAGACCTTGTAGGCTGTTTCCATCTCTTTCTGTGCCTGCCAATAAAGGATCAGCCGTGCTGTCCCTCCCTCCTCATTCGGCGAAAGGTCCAGATCGTAGCCCAACAGCGTCACCTGTTCCCCGAAGTCGGCTCCCACTGCGTGGATCATGGGCGGTGTCTCAAAGTTACGCGCGCGTCCTGTCACCTGGATTGATCCCAGGATCCAATCTGTGAGGGGCGCGCCGCTCTCTATATCTAATAGACGCAACCCCAGGTTGTAGTCGCCTGTCTCCACGGCGGCGGGTAGACGCAAGTCCACGAAAGTCCGCACCACCGCACCGGCTGGCCAATCGAGGGTGGGATAGCTCGCCCCTCCCAAGGGCTGTGGCTCACTCAGCGGCCAGGCCTGTTCTCCTTGCCCAATCCCCACCATCACCGCCAGGTTCTTCGACAGAGGTTCCTGCGTTTGCCACCACAGACTAAGAGTCATTCGGTCGCCGGGACGCACTGGGCCAGCAAAACCAGGGTCAAACCCTAACAATCGCAAACCATTTCCCACCTCTAGATCAAGACGCTGTGGGATAGGCAAGGTAGTCACCTCCGGCGGCGTGAGAGGAGGCTTCACCATCACCTCCCCCAGCGTCACTGCCAGATCAGCCCCAGCGCCCGGCAATAGCGGGGCTAGCCGTCGCCTATCACCCTCACCGGCATAGAGCACCGCCTTGAGACGATACGTCCCTGGCGGTGTCGCCGGGTCAACCCGCACCAGGTAATAATCCCGCTCCTCTGCGCCCACCACCCACTCGCCTGTACCCTGATGCCACAGGTTGTTGAGTAACGGCTTGTTCACCCGGCCTGCCACGTGTCCGGCCGCGTCTTCCAGCCCCAGTGCCACCTGATAGTTGGTAGAGAAATCCGCTGTCTTGCGCCAGGCTAGCTCCGCCCAGAGCAGGTCTCCAGCAACTACATTCTCGTCCATCGCCACGCCAGCTAAGGTAAGCCTCCTCTCAAACGATACGTCTATGGGGATCAGGCTAACGGGGGCAATAGTTGCCGCATTGGCTTCTGAACTAAAGTAGTCCACATCAAAATATCTGTGGACCGTCTGCCCATCGGACATCCCCCACTTTTCCAGGGCATAATCAAATACGTGCTTTGGATCGGCTCCTGTATGTTTGCTTACCTTCCAACGTACCAGGCCGATCCGTGCCTTTCCCTGGGCGAGCCGCTGCAATTCATCCATTAACTGGGTTTCGTCGTCCCATATATAAGCATAGGTAGCCTGACCTTGATAGACAAAGGCCAGGGTAGAACTCTCGGGAAAAAGCGCTCCCGAGGCAGAGTCCACTGGCAGGACGTAGGCAGTATCTCGATCCCCTTCGGTAGCCATCACCTCGGCCAATTCAAAGTCGTAGATATGGTTGGTGAGAGCCACGGCTTCGTCATTCAACACTCGCAGATAATAGTTAGTGTAGGTGTGTCGCGCTCTGACAACCAGTGAAACCAGCGCGATGATCAACGCACTGCCTATTATTGCCAGACGGCGCCAGCTTACCTGGCGCCGAGCCAGCGCCGCGAAGGGGATCACCAATCCCAATCCCGTCAGGGCAAAGGTCGGTATGGCTGTGCCGATAGCCCGCCGCAGGTGAGGGATGGCCCCCTCTGGAGCGATGATACTCGGCACGAGCATGACTGCCCACCACACCCCAAAGAGCAGGAATTCGGGTTGGCGCCAGCGCGCCAGCACCACAATTAATCCCACCACGAAGAGCAAAGCTGTCAGGTCATCCATTGCTCTGACAATAGCGTAGTCTCCTATGTGGCGTGTGAGAGGAAGAAAACCGGCTACATTGCCGACAGAACTTCTGAGCACTGTCGCCCATGGATTGCCCCCGTGGATGGCAGGACTGAGAAAAGTGAACTGTCCGGCTCGTTGCCCCACCTGACCGGCTTGAGAAACCAGTGTCACAAGTATGGGAACGTAGAAGGCGCCACCCATAGCAGCAATGGTCACCAGCCGCTGGAAATGTCGCGCCAGAAAAGACTCCTGGCCACGGGCGGCCCGGTCCAGCAGAAAGTAGATAAGCAGAACAAAAGGCGTTAATTTGAAAGGCACATAGGTGTAAGCTGTCAGGCCTAGCAGGATTCCAGCCAGCAACCCGGTGGACCGGCGGGGAGCATGCAATGACCGCCATATCGCTGCAAGGCAAGCGACTTGCACCAGAACGGCCAGCGGCTGAGGAAAGGCTTGACGGCTGACAGTGACATACCAATCAGCCACAGATATCCCCAATCCAGCAAAAGTGCTGATGGCCAGCGCCGGCCAATTTCCCAGACGAGGGGCCAACAAGCGGAACAAAAACACAAAGGCTATACCCGTGCTGATCACACTGAGCACCGCCGTGAGCAGGCGTGCCTGTAGTATGCCTTTGCCAAACAGGGCAAAAGTAAGGGCCAATAGATAGGCGTAGAGTGCTCCTTCGCCCCCTTCGTGAGGAGTAACCACGTAAACGTGCCCCTGCATAATGGACAGGGCATCCACAGCCATATTGGCCTCATCTGGATAGAAGGCAGGTGGTGCGTCTACGATGTTGACCACCCGAAAAACGGCAGCCACTACTAACACTAATGTGAATATTAAGATATAGGGGAAGAAGAATTTCCTATTCACGCACTGCACGCTCCGTGCCAACGTTTTATTCTTGTGAGATGCGCTTGTCTACGATGGATACATACTCGTCAGGATGAAAGTAAGGGCGCTCAGCATAAAGCAACCGCAACCTGAAACCGGCCAAAATAATCACCAGCAATATACCAATGACTAATATTTGGGACGCAAGGATTGGTTGTTGCACTTTGGCAGTCCTGGTAGAATCCCTGCATCTAAAATTTAGAAGCATTCGGCACCTCGACAGGAGGTCAGGGCGTTTGGACTAGGCTTACCAGTTGGGGAAGATCTTCATTGTATTTCTATGTAGCCTAGATACAGCGCATCTCCATGTTCAGCCCCATCCGATGGGTTTAGAAGAGATAAGCGTTTACCGCTGTTTGCATCATAAAGGCCAGCAGTGACACGATACACGCCCGGCGCAACATCAGTGGGAATTGC